>JAWOBH010000043.1:0-5459 GCA_046498125.1 Prochlorococcaceae cyanobacterium
ATTTTCTCATCGACACCCACCTCGACCCCCAGCTGCAGGAGCAGGTGGAGCGGCTGCTGCGCCGTCGCCTCGACAGCAGCGCCAGCCTGGGGGTGAGCGAGGGTGCGGTGGTGGTGCTCGACACCCCCAGCGGCGGCATCCTGGCCCTGGTCGGAGGCCGCGACTACCAGCAGAGCCAGTACAACCGGGCCACCTTGGCGCTGCGTCAGCCCGGCAGCACCTTCAAGCTGTTCCCCTTTCTGGCCGCCCTCGAGCGCGGGGCCCGCCCGGGCGATCCGGTGGACTGTGGTCCCCTGCGCTGGCGCGGCCAGAGCTTCGCCAGCGACTGCAGTGGCACCCTCACCCTGGTCAGCGCCTTTGCCCGCAGCAGCAACACCGCCGCCCTGCGGCTGGCCCAGCGGGTGGGCCTGGAGGCGGTGGTGCAGAAGGCCCGTGATCTGGGCATCAGCAGCCCGCTCGACCCGGTGCCGGGCCTGGCCCTGGGCCAGAGCGAGGTGACCCTGCTGGAACTCACCGCCGCCTATGCCGCCATCGCCAACGACGGCAGCTGGCAGCCGCCCACCACCATCCGCCAGGTGGTGGACGGCGGCTGCCAACTGCCGCCGTTGGCGATGGCGGCGTAGGCGGCGGTGAGTTCCAGCAGGGTCACCTCGCTCTGGCCCAGGGCCAGGCCGGGCACGGGATCGAGTGGACTGGTGATGCCCAGATCGCGGGCCTTCTGCACCACCGCTTCCAGTCCAACCCGCTGGGCCAGCCGCAGGGCGGCGGTGTTGCTGCTGCGGGCGAAGGCACTCACCAGGGTGAGGTTGCCGCTGCAGTCACTGGCGAAGCTCTGCCCGCGCCAGCGCAGGGGGCCGCAGTCCACCGGATCGCCGGGGCTGGCCCCGCGCTCGAGGGCGGCCAGAAAGGGAAAGAGTTTGAAGGTGCTGCCGGGCTGCCGCAGCGCCATCGTGGCCCGGTTGAACTGGCTCTGCTGGTAATCGCGGCCTCCGGCGAGGGCCAGAATGCCGCCGCTGGGGGCATCGAGCACCACCACCGCTCCCTCGCTCAGCCCCAGGCCGGCGCTGCTGTCGAGGCGGCGGCGCAACAGCCGCTCCACCTGCTCCTGCAGTTGCGGGTTGAGGTGGGTGTCGATCAGGAAATTGCCTTCGGCAGCCACGCTGGTGCCCACCCGGGCCTCGAGGTCGCGGCGCACCTGATCGGTGTAGAAGGGGGCGCCACGCCCCCGCTCGCGACTGCGACAGGCCTCCGGGTCGAGCTGCACGGGGCTGCGCCGGGCCCGCCGTCCCTCGTCGGCACTGATCCGGCCCGTGTCCGCCATCTTGGCCAGCACCTGGTTGCGGGAATTCAGGGCCGCCTGGGGATCAAAACAGGGGTCATAGCCGTTGGGGGAGGGCAACAGGCCCACCAGCAGAGCCGCCTCCTCCAGAGTCAGCTCACCGGCGGGTTTGCCGAAGAAGTGGCGGCTGGCGTCCTCGAATCCCCAGCCCACCCCCAGGTAGACGCGGTTGAGGTAGCTCAGCAGCAGGTCGCGCTTGCTGAACCGGGCCTCCAGCTGCAGGGACACCAGCAGCTCCCGCCACTTGCGCCCCAGAGTCTCTCCCTGGCCCACCTGATCGGGGTAGAGGCTGCGGGCGAGCTGCTGGGTGAGGGTGCTGCCACCTTCGAGCACCCGTCCCCCCAGCAGGTTGGTGAGCAGGGCCCGGGCCGTGCCCACCGGATCCACTCCGGGATGCCACCAGAAGCGGCTGTCCTCACTGGCCAGCAGGGCCTGCACCAGCACCGGGGGGTAGTCAGCGAGGGCCTCCAGCTCGCGGTGCTGGCCTCCCTGGGCGCTGGCGATCGGCTGGCCGTCGCGGTCGTAGAAGCTGAGCGGCCCGCGCACCGGGGCCAGGCTGCCGCGGATCGGCACCTGCACCACCGCCAGCGCCAGGGTGGCGATGCCGGTGGCCGCCAGCACCCCGAGGGCCAGGCTGACGCTCCGCACCACCGTCACCAGCCGCGGTGGCGGCCGCTGCTGGAACTCCAGTTCCGGCAGCCCGGCCTGCTGGCTGGGGCCGAAGCGCACGGTGTCGCCATCGCTGAGCAGCAGCTCGGCCACCCGCCGGCCCTGCCACCAGAGGCCATTGGTGGAGCCGCTGTCCCGCAGCAGCCAGTGGCGGCCCACCCGCTCCAGCAGGGCGTGCTGGCGGCTCACGGCGGGATGGGCGATCGCCACCTGGCAGTCACCGTCGCGGCCGATGCGGTAGGCGCCGCTGTGCAGGGCCAGCCGGGTGCTGCCCTGGCCCGGCAGATGCACCAGCAGCACGCCGTCAGCCATGGCCTCAGCCCTGGCTGGGCGCGGCAGGCCCCAGCAGATCGATCAGGAAACAGAGCACGGCAAGGTTGATGGCCACATCGGCCAGATTGAACACCGGGAAGTCGATTGGCACGAAGGCCAGAAAGTCCACCACTGCCCCCAGGCGCCAGCGGTCGATGCCGTTGCCGAGGGCGCCACCCAGCAGCAACCCCAGGGCCAGACAGCGGGCCAGGCCCTGGGGTGCGCGCCCCAGTCGCCAGATCCACACGGCCACGCCCAGGGCCACCGCCAGACTCACCGCCCCCAGAGCCTGAGCGGCACCGCTGAACAGGCTGAAGGCGGCACCGGTGTTGGTGGTGTAGGTGAATTCCAGCAAGCCGGGCAGAAAGGGCCGCACTCCCGCCCCGGCCAGCTGGTCGCTGGCCCAGGCCTTGGAGAGCTGGTCGGCCAGCACCACCAGCGACGCCAGCAGAAAGCAGGCCCGGCGGCCCGTGCGCAGGCGCACGCTCATGACTGCACCAGCAGCAGGCGGCGCAGCACCAGGGCCAGCACGCCGACGGCGCAGCAGAACAGCAGCTGGGAGGGAAGCGGCACCAGGGAGTAGGTGACCAGCAACTGCAGCAGCTCGCCCGGCCAGCGTCCCGCCAGGGCGCCCAGGAGCAGGTTGAGCACGCCGCAGATCTGGATCACCAGCAGACCGAAGGCAGCGGTGCCGGTGAGCTTGAGCACGTCGTTCATGCCGCTCTGGCGCGCCAGCCTGCCGGCCAGCCAGCCGGCGGGCACGAAGCCGGCCAGATAGCCGAAGCCGGGATCAAGCAGGTAACTGGTGCCGCCGCCGCCGAAGAACACCGGCAGTTCCAGCAGTCCCAGGCTGAGGTAGGCCACCGCCGCCATCAGGGCACTGCGGTGGCCGCAGACCAGGGCGGTGAGCAGCAGGGCCGGCACCTGCAGGGTGATCGGCAGGGGGGCGATCGCCCAGGTGCCGCCTGCATCCGGAAGCGGGGCGGCGGCCTGGATCAGCCCCCCCACCAGGATCAGCAGCAGGCCGGCGATGGCGCCACTCCAGTTGGCCAGGGCCCTCAACAGCGTGGATTGCCACTGGGTGCAGTCTGACGGCTGATCCCCCCGGCCCTGGCCCCTGCTGTGCCAGGGTTCAGGGTCCGTACCCCGGCAGCCGTTCTGCCGACTGGATGCCGATGGCCGAGGCCCACCCGCCGGAGGAGTGCCAGCCGGCTCCCGAACCCACCAGCGACCAGCTCGCCGGTCAGCCGGCCACCCCCGAGCCCGCCACCGAGCCTTCCAACGAGCCCGCCACCGAGGCTGCACCCGAGCTCACGGTCGGCCAGGCGGTGAGCCTCAGGGAGCGGCCCAGCTATCTGAAAACAGCCGATCCGATGCCGATGCTGCGTCCGCCCGATCTGATCGGGCACCAGGAGGTGGGTCAGGTGGTGGAGCTGCGGGCGTTGGGGATGGTGGCGGTGCGCTTCCGGCGCGGCACCTTCCTGCTTGAGGCCGCCAGGCTCAGTCCAGCCTGACTTCGCCCTGGGACCAAGGGGAGTTCAGTGGGCACTGGCGGCTTGCCAGGCCCGCTCAGCGGCCCTGAGGCCCTCCGCCGGACCACAGAGGCTCAGCACCGGCCGGCCCAGCCAGCGGCGGGCGGCCTCCTGGAGAACCTCGGCGCTGAGCTGCCCGGCCCGCTCCAGGCAGTCCTGCACGTAGGTCCCGGCCAGGCCGTGGCCCAGCACCAGGGCCTGACGATCGGCCACCTGGCTGCAGGTCTGGCGTCCCATGGCGTCCTGACCGCGGAATTTGGCCCGGGCCAGCTGCAGGTCGGCGGCACTGAGCCGCTCGCCGGCCAGCCGCTGCCACTCCTCCAGGAGGGCGGCGCAGGCTTCCCCCGCCCGGGCGGCCGAGGTGGACAGGTGCAGCACGAAGGGTGTGGCTGCGCAGCGGGCGGGCATGTGCACCCCCACGTCGTAGGCCAGGCCCCGCTGCTCCCGCATCACCTGGAACAGGCGGCTGGACATGCCCAGCCCCAGGTGGCTCTGCAGCAGGCGCAGCGCCAGGGCATCCCCGTGTCCCAGGGGCACCGTGGCGGCGCCCAGCATCAGCACCAGCTGCTCGGTGTCCTGCTCCAGAACAGCCGGCGCGGCCGCCGGCGCGGCCGCCGGGCTCCAGGGCTGCATCCGGGGTGCCTGGGCTGGCCAGGGCCGCTGCCGCAGGTCGGCGCTCAGCGCCTCCTCGAGCTGCTCGTTGACATCGCCGCAGAGCACCAGCAGGGCCCCGGGTGCGGCCAGAGCGGCCAGCAGCCGTTCCAGCTCCCTGGGGCCGATGCGGGCCAGGTCCTCCTCCACGCCGAGGGGGTCGTGGCCGTAGGGGCCGCGTCCATAAAGCAGGTCCCGCAGTCCGTCGTGGGCCAGCTGAAACGGGTCTTCCCGCTGGCGCTGCAGGTGCTGCAGGTTGAGCTGGCGCTCGAGCTCCACCTGTTCGCTCTGGAGGCACGGTTCGGCGGCCATCGCCAGCAGCAGGGGCAGCAGCTCGGGGGCGTCGTCGCTGGCGCACTTGAGGCTGATCACCAGGGCGTCTTCGCTGGCCTCGGCGCGCAGGGCCGCCCCACAGCCCTCCACCAGGTCGGCCAGGGCTTCGGCATCGAGACCGCCGGCACCCCGGGTCATGCTGCCAGCGAGCAGCTGCATTGCCCCCCGCTGTCCAGCGGGGTCACGGCTGCTGCCGCCGCGAATCCACAGCCGCGCCGCCAGCAACCCGGCTGCGGGCCGCCGCTGCAGCACCAGGGGCAGGCCACCGGGCAGGGTGCGGGTGGTCCAGGTGCCGGGCTGGGCGACGGTGAGCGTCATGCCGGCACCGCCTCGAGCAGGCAGGCCCGCTGGGGCGCCAGCAGGGGCAGGGCCTCCTGCACCAGGCTCTGGGGATCCCAGCGCTCCAGTTCCAGCAGCGGCGCCTCAAGGGTGGATCCGGAGGCGGCCGGATGGTTCCAGAGATGGGTGCTGCTCAGCACGGTGGCCACGCCGGCGGCTGATTCCAGCCCGAAGCGATAGCCGTTGGCCACCAACCGCCGGGCCCGCTCCCACTCCGGCACCGGTACCGGCCCATCCCCCAGCTCCGCCAGCACCGTCTCAATCTCCCGACGGATGGCCGGCAG
>JAWOBH010000066.1:0-3697 GCA_046498125.1 Prochlorococcaceae cyanobacterium
GTTCGAGGCTCTGCTGCAGAAGTGGATGGCAGGCCAGCCTGGCGTCACGGATACGGTCGACACTCTGGTGTGCGACGGCAAGACCCTCCGGGGGCTCGATCTCTGAAAGTGCCTCCGGTGCAGCGCGGTTCAACCGCAAGCGGAAGGCCTACGCTCAGGTGAGTCTGTATTCCAACAGCCTGGGCTTGGCGATCGCCCAGAGCACCTACGCCACTGACGCCGGTGGTGAGATCGCGGCCTTATGCCAGCTGCTCGATCGCGTGGATCTGAAGGGGCTGCTGGTGCAGGCAGACGCGCTGCATGCCAACCCCCCTTTTTTGTCTACCTCGAGCAGCGTGGTGCCGACTTCCTGATCGCGGTGAAGCATAGTCGCCGCAAGGGGTTTCAGATCATCCAAGATCGGCTGACCTTCGGCCGCAAGGCACCGTGGCAAGCCACTAGGAGTTTGTTGCCTGTAGAGCAGCGGTCCTGCGATCGCTGCGAATTTCGGGATGGCTGAGCCTGGCGGCTCTGGGCTGTGGCTTCCTGCATCGAGCCCATCGATGTGGCAGCTGGAGTCCTGGCAGCACTGGCCAGGGCTGTTGCTACCTCTCATCCCGTCGCTGTCACCAGCGCATGTTGCTGTGATCGCCTGTGCCTGAACAACTACTCCTTCGGAGAAGCCTGCGGCTAGAGGAGGTTGTGCATGGCAGTGATCAGTTGCCACTCGCCGTTCACTTTCTCCAGGCCGCGCAACAGAAAGCGCCTCAGGCCCCGGCCTTTCTTGATCTGCCCGTTCACCGGTTCCACGATCGCCTACTCCTTCGGACAAGCCTTTGGGTTTGGCCATGGCCCATTCTCTTGCCCAAATCCGTTGCAGTCACTAAGTTTGGGCAGATCAGCAGGCATCTGTGGAGAAGGCTGGTGCGGATCTAGCAACAACAGGCTCCTAGCGGCGCCGAATGCGCCACAACGCCGACGCAGACCGTCACGGAGCGTGTCGACCAGGCATGACAGGACATGAACAACCACGCACAGCCAGAGAGAAGAGAATCGCTGAGCCTCTGGGGGGCCGTGTCGATGGGTACCGGCGTGATGATCGGGGCTGGAATCTTTGCCCTCACCGGGCAGATCGCTGAACTCGCTGGAACATGGTTTCCCCTGGCCTTTATCGGTGCCGCGATCGTTGCCGGGTTCAGCGCCTACAGCTATGTCAAGATGGCACAGCACTATCCCTCTGCAGGAGGGATAGCGATGTTCCTGAAGAAGGCCTATGGACGCAGTCTGATGACTGGAGCCAGCGCTCTTCTGATGTATTTTTCGATGGTGATCAACGAGAGTCTTGTTGCCCGCACGTTCGGAACCTACGTGCTTCAGATCGTTGATTCAGGCGGGAGTGGCTGGGCCATACCAGCGCTAGGCGTGGGACTGCTGCTGTTCGCTTTTCTGATCAACATTCGCAGCAACACCTTCATCGAGAGAATTTCTTTTATGATGGCTTTCGTCAAGATCGGGGGTCTTGGTGCATTGGCGATCGGCGGCCTGTGGGCGGCTGGTTGGTCATTCGAGAGCGTATCGGTTGCACCCGAGCAAGCCGGCATGGGGAACTTCCTCGCAGCAACGGCCCTGGGCGTGCTTGCATACAAAGGCTTCACCACAATCACGAACAGCGGCGGTGAGCTCAGGAATCCCAGGAGAAACGTGGGGAGAGCAATCATGCTCTCAATTCTGATCTGCACTGTACTATATGTATTCATCGCTTTTGCCGTGGGCTTAAACCTGTCCATCGAAGAGATTGTTGCCGCAAAGAATTACTCACTTGCCCAGGCCGCTCGGCCTGCCTTTGGTGATTATGGAGCATGGATTACGGCCGGTTTCGCGATCATTGCAACGGTCTCAGGCGTCATTGCCAGCGTCTTTGCCGTGTCTCGCATGCTGGCGATGCTGACCTCCATGCAACTGGTGCCCCATCGACACTTCAGCCTTCCCGGTGGCCTGCAGAGACACACACTGATCTATACCATTGTGATCGCAATGGCGCTTACCGTAGCATTTGATCTCAGCCGCATTGCCTCCATCGGAGCAGTATTTTATATTGTTATGGATATCATCATCCATTGGGGCGTCTTCAAGCATTTGCGCAGGACCGTAAGCGCGAGAGCCTGGGTGCTGCTAACGGCAATGGTCCTGGATGTCGTGATCCTGGCGGCATTCCTATGGGCCAGAGCCCAGTCGGATATCCTGATTGTATGGGTTTCCGCCCTTGGCCTGGCGCTGATTTTTATCGCGGAAAGGGGCTTTCTGCGCTTGCATCCCTACGATGCGGAGGATCGCCATTACAACAGTCCTCCTGACGCTCCTCCTGGCGGTTGAGAAATTCCTCCGTTGATTGCTTCCTCGACATGCGATTGCTTCCTCGACATGGTGAAGGTCGGTCAACAGCCTGCACCCGACGAGTGCCATCAGCCACCCGCCTGGCCGCCGGGAGCGAGCTGGACTGGGCAGGCTGCTTTGGGCATGCTTGGCGTGAGCGACCTGCGTCTGCAGATCTACGACGCCCTTTCTGAGGCCATGACCATGAACAGCGAAGCAGCGGTGCACAGCCCGCAGTACATCGAAGCCCTGCAATGGGCCGCCGAGCTGCACCTGCACCAGCGCCGCAAGGGCATGAACGCTCCCTACATCTCTCACCTGATCGCCGTCAGCGCGCTGGTGTGGGAAGACGGTGGCGATGAGGAGCAGGCGATCGCCGCCCTGCTGCACGACGCCATCGAGGACGCCGGGGTGAGCGCCGCGCAGATCGCCGGGCGGTTCGGGGAGCGGGTGGCCCGAATCGTGGACGACTGCACCGACACCGATGGGCCCGTGGCGGCAGGCGCGCAGAAGGAGCCTTGGCTGGTGCGCAAGACGCGCTACGTGACCCACCTGCCGGAGGTGGCCCTGGATTCACTGTTGGTGAGTGCCGCTGACAAGGCCCACAACGCCCGCAGCCAGATCCTGGATGCCCGGCGCGATCCCAGCAGCTGGAACCGGTTCACCCCTGGGATCGAAGGCACCGCCTGGTACCAGCTGCGCATCTATCAGACCCTCCAGCAGCGACTGCCGGACAGCCGCTCCACCGAACGGCTGGGAGAGTCGCTGCAGGCCTTGTTGGCCAGCGAGACCTACAGAGCTGGAGTGCCCGAGGGGACTGAGCCGGCCGCATGGGCTGAGGGGTACCTGGAGCGGCAGGAGGCGAAACCGCCCGCTTGAGTTCGGTGTCCTGAGATCGCACCACGTTCTCGTTGCAGGATCAGGAGTGACGCTGATCGACCTGCTGATCCTGGGTATCGTCATCGGCGCCAACAATCTGGCTGTGGCGCTGGCTCTGGGAGCCATGGGGCAGGTTGAACGGCGTTGGCGCGTGCTGGTGGTCTTCGGTGTGTTCGAGTTCACGATGCCCCTGCTGGGAATCGGCCTCGGGCTCCTCACCGTGGTGGCAGGGGTGCGCAACCGTCGCCAGGACGAGAAACTGGCCAGATCAGCCACCAGCTGGCGGGGGCTGACTGTTCTCGCGTTCGGTTTGAGCCTAGATAACGTTGTGGTGGGTTTCAGTCTCGGTCTCGGGGGTTCCAATCCGCTGGCCGTGGCCACCACCATCGCCTGGTTCTCGGTGCTGTTCACCTGGATCGGCATGGGCCTTGGTCGCACATCGCGCCGCCACTGGGAACGGGTGGCG
>JAWOBH010000072.1:0-5080 GCA_046498125.1 Prochlorococcaceae cyanobacterium
CGCCACCAGCGTCACCCTGGGCCTGGCGTCCCCCGAGGCGGTGCTGGCGCGGCTGGAGCGCTGGTGGGCCCAGTTGCCGGCCACCCGCATCAAGCTCAAGCTGGGCAGCCCCGATGGGCTCGACCACGATTGCCGGCTGCTGGAGGTGGTGGCAGCGGCGATCGAACGGCGCCGCCAGAGCACAGGCGCCCGCTGCGAGCTGCAGGTGGATGCCAACGGCGGCTGGGATCTGGCCTCAGCCCAGGCCATGGTGCAGCCGCTGCAACGGGCCGGAGTGGTGCTGCTGGAGCAGCCCCTGGTGCCCCTGACCGATCCCCACCGCGATCTGGCCGGCTTCGCAGCCCTCAAGCCCCAGTGCCCCATGCCCCTGGTGGCCGATGAGAGCTGCTGGGATCTGCACGATCTGCTGCGCCTGGCCCCGGTTGTGGATGGCATCAACATCAAGCTGCTCAAGAGCGGCGGCCTGGCGGAGGCGCTGCTGATGGCGCGCACGGCCCGGCGGCTGGGGCTGGGGGTGATGCTGGGCTGCTATTCCGATGGTGGCCTGCTCAACGGTGCCGCCGCCCAGCTGCTGCCGCTGGTGCGCTGGCCCGACCTCGACAGCCACCTCAACCTGGTGGACGACCCCTTCAGTGGCTTGGCGCTCTACGGAGACAGGCTGGTGCCGTCGGGCGCTCCGGGGCTTGGCATCGCCCTGCGGGAGGAGATACCGAATCTGCGCTGCGCAGGCCAATGCTGAGGGGCGATCAGCGGCTGGTGCTGCTCCAGCACGGCGGCCTGGCCGACCTCTCCGGCAAGACCGGCCTGGCCCTGCTGCGCTACCGGCCCGGCCCGATCGTGGCGGTGGTGGATCCGGCCCACGCCGGCCGGCCGCTGCGGGAGGTCACCGGCATCGACCGCCCGGTGCCGGTGGTGGCCTCCCTGGCGGCGGCGCTGGCCTTCGAGCCCGACGTGGCGGTGGTGGGCCTGGCCCCCTCGGGCGGTCGGCTGGAGCCGGCGGTGCGGGCCGATCTGGCGGCGGCCCTGGCGGCCGGGCTGAGCGTGGCCTGCGGCCTGCACAGTCGCATCGGCGACGATCCCGAGCTGGCGGCGCTGCGACGTGATCCGGCCTGGATCTGGGACCTGCGCCAGGAACCGCCGGATCTGGCCGTGGCCAGCGGCCGGGCGGCGGACCTGCCCTGCCGGCGCCTGCTGGCCCTGGGCAGCGACATGGCGGTGGGCAAGATGAGCGCCTGCCTGGAGCTGGCGGCCGCGGCGCACCGGCGGGGTGTGGCGTCCCGCTTTGTGGGCACCGGCCAGGCGGGCATCTTGATCAGCGGCGCCGGTGTGGCCCTCGATGCGGTGCGGGTCGACTACGCCGCCGGGGCGGTGGAGGCGGCGGTGCTCAGGGCCGGCCGTGAGCTCGACGCCGGTGGCCTCCTGCTGGTGGAGGGCCAGGGCTCGCTGGCCCATCCCGGATCCAGCGCCAGCCTGCCGTTGCTGCGCGGCAGCCAGCCCACCGATCTGCTGCTGGTGCACCGGGCCGGCCAACGCCACCTCAAGGGGCTTCCCCGGATGCCGATCCCACCCCTGAAGGAGCTGATCGCTGCAGCCGAGGCCCTGGCCGCCCTGGGCCGGGCCGACGGGCTGCGGCCGCGGGTGCGGGCCGTGGCGCTCAACACCGCCCAGCTGGATGGGACCGCCGCGGCCGTCGCCCTGGCCGCCACCGCCGAGCTCACCGGGTTGCCCTGCGGCGATCCGGTGCGCCACGGCGGGGAGGCGCTGCTGGAGGCCGTGCTGGGCTGAGCCGAGTTTGGTCTCAGGTGTAGCCCTCAGCAGCGCTGGCCTGTGCAGTGCTGGCCTGTGCAGTGCTGGCCTCTGCGGTGTTGGCCGGATCAGGAAAGAAGGGGCGAGCGAGGGGATTCGAACCCCCGAATGGCGGCGCCACAAGCCGCTGCCTTAACCACTTGGCGACGCCCGCCGTGGTGGGTGCCAATGTACCAATGCGTCCGGCTGCTGCTCCCGCTTGGCCCCTGCGCTCAGAGGTTCCTGGTTCGGTGGGGTGCTGCTGGCGGCCCTGGCGGCGGCGGGGCTGGGGGCGAGCAACCCCTCACCGGCCGCCTTTGAGCGCTTTGCCGCCAGGCACCTGGTGGATGAACTCGACCGTCTGCTGTGCGAGGGCGACGCCCTGCCGCCCCTGGTGCGGCTGGCGCTGCCCAACTGCAGTGAAGTCGTGCAGGCCCAGAACGTGGCCCTCGGGGCTCTGGTGAGTCAGCAGACCCGGCGCTGGAACATGGGGCTGTTCAGTGTCTACCGCACCGACCTGGGCGGCCAGAAGGTGCTGATCTGGCACGTCCCCCGCTTCCGGGCCACCGTGCTGGCTGTGGCGGGGCGATTCGTGATCCTGCAGGCCAGCCTCAACGACGCCGAGCCATGAGGGCCGCCCCCGAACGCCTGCGCCTGCGCCTGCCGCGGGCCCTGCTGGATCCCCGGCTCAGCGGCCTGCCGGTGGACGGCGGCAACGGGCTGGTGGCGCTCGAGCTGGAGCAGCGCCAGGGCCGGATCACGGCGCTGAGGCCCCTGGCCGCCACCGAGGCCGAGTCGCTGCCCCTGGCCCTCACGCCCCTGGTGGAGCCCCATGCCCACCTCGACAAGTGCTTCACCGCCGCCGCCTTCCCCAACCCGGAGGGCACGATCGCCGGTGCCATGGCCAGCAACCGCCGCGAGAGCGAGCAGCGCACCAAAGAGCAGGTGCTGGAACGGGCGGAACGGGCCCTGGAGCAGGCCTGGCGGCACGGCCTGCGTGCCATCCGCAGCCACGTCGACAGCGGCGGGCCGGCCACGCGCCCCAGCTGGGAGGCCCTGCTGGAGCTGCGCCGGCGCTGGGCCGGCCGGGTGGACCTGCAGCTGGTGGCGCTGGTGCCCCTGGCCCACTGGTGCGGCGCCGAGGGGGAGGAGCTGGCCCGCTGGGTGGCCGATCGCGGCGGCTGGCTGGGGGGGGTGCTGGGGCCCCCCTACGGGCGCCTGCGCTCCGATCGGGACGCCCTCGGGGCCGTGCTGGGGCTGGCCGAGCGGCTGGGCACGGGGGTGGATCTGCACGTGGATGAGGCCGATGACCAGCCCGGCCGCGGTGTGACCCTGGTGGCGGAGATGGCGGCCGAACGGCGCTGCGGCGTGCCGATCACCTGCAGCCATGCCGCCAGCCTGTGCCTGCTGGGATCGCGGCGGCTGGAGCGGCTGGCGGAGCAGCTGGCGGCGGCCGGGATCGCCGTGGTGGCCCTGCCGCTCACCAACCTCTGGCTGCTGGGCCGGCGGCCGGAGCGCACGCCGCGGCTGCGGGTGCAGGCGCCGATCCGCAGCCTGCAGCGGGCCGGGGTGCTGGTGGCTGTGGGCGGCGACAACGTGCAGGACCCCTGGTATCCGGGGGGCGACTTCGACCCGATCGAACTGCTGCGGCTCGCGCCGCTCACCAGCCACCTCTGGCCGGCCCAGCGCCAGGGGCTGGCACCGTTCAGCACCGCGCCGGCGCGTCTCCTGGGTCTGGAGTGGGATGGGCTGGTGCGCGAGGGCGGTCCCGCGGATCTGGTGCTGCTGGCCGCCAGAGACTGGACCGACCTGCTGGCCCGCAGCCCCCGGCGCCTGGTGCTGCGGGGCGGCCGCTGCCTGCCGCCGCCCCCGCTGCAGCACCCCTCCCCCCTGCTGCCGGACGACACCATGTCCTGAGCCGCCCGGCCGCCATGCAGCCCTGCCCCAGCGATGCCTCGATCAACGCCCTGGCCACCGAGCTGCGGCGCCTGGATCCTGTTCTGGCGCTGGTGACGGCTGCTGAGGCCGGCGAGCTGGAGCGCCTCTCACGCGATTACTACGACTATTCACCGGTGCTGGTGGCACGCTTCCAGGGCAAGCGGGCCCAGCTGGCGGTGCGGGCCACGACGGTGGCGCAGGTGCGCCTGGTGGCCGGAGCCTGCGCCCGCCATGGCGTGCCCCTCACCGTGCGCGGTGCCGGCACGGGCAACTACGGCCAGTGCGTGCCCCTGGCCGGCGGTGTGGTGCTCGATCTCACAGGCCTCAAGCGCCTGCGCCACCTGGAGCCGGCCAGCGGTGTGATCGAGGTGGAGGCCGGCGCCGTGATGGCCGCCATCGACGAGCAGCTGGCTCCCCGGGGCCGGGCCCTGCGGCTGGTGCCGAGCACCTGGCGCACGGCCACCATCGGCGGCTTCATCGCCGGCGGTGCCGGCGGCATCGGCTCGCTGCGCTGGGGCTTCCTCCGGGATCCCGGCAACCTGCTGGGCCTGGAGGTGGTGACGATGGAGCCCGAGCCGCGGCTGCTGCGGCTGGATGCGGCCGCCAGCGCCCCGCTCAACCACGCCTACGGCACCAACGGCATCCTCACCGCCCTGCGGCTGCCCACCACCGAGGCGGTGGCCTGGCAGCAGCTGGTGGTGGGGTTGGCCAGCTGGGATCGGGCCCTGGAGGTGGCCCGCAGCCTTCCCGCCACGGCGTTCCTGCTCAATGGCCTCACCCTGCTGGAGGCCCCGATTGCCGGGCGCTCGCCCTGGCCGGCCGGGTGTCCGGCGGCGGCGGCCGGCGAGCATCGCCTGCTGCTGCTGGCCGCCCCCGATGCCCTCGAGCCCCTGCCCGCCTGGCTGGCCGAGCGGGGCGGCACGCTGCTCTGGCAGGCCCCCCAGGGGGCCAGCCGCGGCCTGCCCCTGCGAGAGCTGTGCTGGAACCACACCACCCTGCACTGGCGCGCCCAGGTGAGCGGCTGGACCTACCTGCAGCTGCTGCTGCCCGAGCCGGCGGCCCCCTGCGTGGAGGCCCTGCGCCGGCGCTGGGGCCACGACCTGCTCTGGCACCTGGAGGCGGTGCGCCAGCAGGGGGTGCCGCGGCTGGCGGCCCTGCCGCTGCTGCGCTGGCAGGGGGAGGAGCGGCTGCAGGAGCTGATCGACCAGGCCCGCTCGCTGGGGGCCGTGCTGTTCAATCCCCACGTGATCACCGTCGAGGACGGCGGGCTGGGGGTGGTGGACGCCGACCAGGTGGCGGCCAAGGCCGCCTACGACCCGGCCGGACTGCTGAACCCCGGCAAGCTGCGCGGCTGGGA
>JAWOBH010000173.1:0-8454 GCA_046498125.1 Prochlorococcaceae cyanobacterium
CAGAAGGAGATGGTGGCCGAAGTGGGCTCGATGGAGGCCCGAATCGAGAAGGTGTCCGAAGGCCTGGGCGGCAGCCAGATCGCCGGCGTGGTGAAGGGTCTCAACGACGGGGTGCCCAAGCCGGTGAAGAAGACCTTCGCCCAGCAGATGTCCCAGGCCGAGCTGATGCAGCGCCAGAAGGGCAACGCCGTGAATCCGGTGAACCAGCCCGCCGCCGCCAAACCGGCGACCGCCAGCCCGGCAGCCCAGCCCCAGAGCCAGCCCTCCTCCCTCGACAGCGCCAAGCCAGGCACCATCGATCCCTTCCGCCAGATGGTGCGGGACGTGATCAGCTCCTGATCCCCTGGGGGCTGGCCGGCTGAGGGCCGCCTTCAGCGCCTCTCGATCAGCCCCTCGCTGTCCAGCACCAGCTGGCGCAAGCTCTCCAGCTGGTGCTGAGAGGCTCCCTGCCACAGCCCCCGGTGGTGGGCTTCCAGCATCCGCTCGGCCATGTCCCGCAGGGCCCAGGGGTTGCTGCGCTCCAGAAAGGCGCGCACTTCCCCATCCCCCAGCCACTGGTCGCAGAGGGCGCCATAGCCCCAGTCGGGGATGCGGCCAGTGCTGGCGTCGTAGGCGAACAGGTAGTCGAGGCTGGCGGCCATCTCGAAGCCACCCTTGTAGCCGTGGCCCCGCATCGCCTCGATCCAGCGGGGGTTGAGCAGACGTGAGCGCAGCACCTTGTCGAATTCCTTCTCCACCCGGTGCAGGCGCGGGCGGGCATGGCGGGAGTGGTCGCCGAACCAGAGCGCCGGCGCCTTGCCCTGCAGGGTTTCGGCGGCGGCGCTGAGGCCTCCCTGGAACTGGTAGTAGTCGTCGGAGTCGAGCAGGTCATGCTCGCGGTTGTCCTGGTTGTGCAGCACCACCTGCACGGCCGCCAGGCGCCGTTCCAGACCGCCGCGGTCGGCGCTGGCCTCGATCGCCCCCGATGCCGTGGTGCTCCCGCCGGGTCCGCTCTGGGGCAGGCTTTCGCCGTAGCGCCAGCTGCTCCAGTTCAGGAACGCCTCCCCCAGATCGGCGCGCCGCTCCCACTGGCCGCTGTCGATCAGCCCCTGCAGACCGGCGCCGTAGGCGCCAGGAGCCGACCCGTACACCCGCGCCCAGTGACCCTCGCGGCGGGCCGCCGCCGCCAGGGGGTTGTCGGCCTCGGCTTCCTCCAGGGCCGCCACCAGGGCCGTGGCCCGGTTCATCCAGCCCACCAGCTGGGGGAAGGCGTCGCGGAACAGGCCGGAGATGCGCAGGGTGACATCCACCCGCGGCCGCCCCAGCAGGCCCAGGGGAATCGCCTCCAGATCCACCAGGCGCCGGGTGGGGCCATCCCAGAGTGGCCGCACCCCCAACAGGGCCAGGGCCTGGGCGATGTCCTCGCCGCCGTTGCGCATCGTGCTGGTGCCCCACACCGACAGCGCCAGGGTGCGCAGGTGCTCCCCCTGCTCCTGCAGATGCAGCTCCAGCAGAAGTTCGGCGCTGCGCCGCCCCAGGTCCCAGGCCGCCTCGGTGGGGAGGCCGCGCAGATCAACGGAGTAGAAGTTGCGGCCGGTGGGCAGCAGATCGGGGCGTCCGCGGGTGGGCGCCCCCGAGGGGCCGGCGGCGATGCGCCGGCCCGCCAGGCCTGCCAGGAAGGCCTGCTGCTCCGCTTCGGCGCAGGCCAGCAGCCGTGGCACCAGCACCTGCCGGGCATGGTCCAGCACCCGCCGGGTGCAGGCGCCCTCAGGCGCCTCCGCGTGCCCGTTCCCATCACCGTCCGTCAAGCCGGTGCTGCGGCCACTTCCGCTGGGCGCCCGCTGCAGCAGGCGTTGGCAGTGCACCAGGGCCTGCGCCTCCAGCAGCGCCACACCATCGCCCACCTTGCGGGCGGGCGCCAGCCTGCGGCGATCGTTCGGTGCCAGCGGTGCCTCCTCCGGATCGGCCCATGGGTCGAGCGCCAGCCCCCGGTCGCGGGCCAGGGCCTGGGTGAGGCCCGGCAGCCCGGCCTGGGGCGCCCGCGCCAGGCAGAGCAGCAGCTCGGCCAGCCGCCGGGGCTCCGGCAGCTGGCCGTAGGTGTGCAGGCCCAGCCGGATCTGGGCCTCCTTGAGCTCGCAGAGGTAGCCGTCGGCGGCATCGAGGCGGGCCTCCAGGGTGCTGTCCGGATCCGCCGCCGAGCCGGCAGCGGCCAGAGGCAGCTCCAGCTCCGCCAGCCGCCGGTCCAGGGTCCGGCGCAGGGCGGCGGCCCGCTCAGTGCTGCCGAGCTGGGTGGCCTCCCAGTACTCATCCAGCAGGGCTTCCAGCTGCTGCAGCTCCCCATGCAGGCCGGCTCGGCCCAGGGGCGGGGTGAGGTGGTCGAGGATCACCGCCTGGCTGCGGCGTTTGGCCTGGGAGCCCTCGCCGGGGTCGTTGACGATGAAGGGGTAGAGGTGGGGCATGGGCCCCAGGGCCCATTCCGGACAGCACTGGTCGGAGAGGCCCAGGCCCTTGCCCGGCAGCCACTCCAGGTTGCCGTGCTTGCCCACATGCACCACCGCGTGGGCCCCGAACTGCTGCCGCAGCCAGAGGTAGACAGCCAGATAGGCATGGGTGGGGGGCAGATCCGGGGCGTGGTAGCTGAGGCTGGGATCGCGGTCGTAGCCGCGGGCGGGCTGGATCAGCAGGGCCACGTTGCCGAAGCGCAGACCCGGAATCGGGAAGCCGGCTGCGCTGCCCCCGCCGCCAGCCCGCGGCTCCAGGCCGGCATCGGCCTCCGGAGGCCCCCAGTGCGCCTCCAGCCGCTGGCGCCCCGCCAGCGGCAGCTGCCGGTACCAGTGCTGGTAGACCTCCAGGGAGAGATGGTCGAGGGCCGGCCGGTGGCCGCTCTCAGGATCGTTGCTGCGGCCGGCCAGCAGGGCCTGGATCAGCTCCTCGCCGTCGCCCGGGAGTTCCCCGCTGGCTTCCCCGCCTCGGTCCCCAGCGCCAGCGTCAAGCGCGTAGCCCGCCTCCTGCAGCCAGCGGAGCATGGCGGCGGCCGAGGCTGGGGTGTCGAGCCCCACGCCGTTGGCCAGGCGGCTGTTGCGGGTGGGGTAGTTGGCCAGCACCAGGCCAATCCGGCGCTGCCGGGCCGGGGTGCGCGCCAGGGCGATCCAGTTGGCGGTGAGCGCGCTGATCCAGTCGAGACGCTGCCGGTCTGGTTCCAGCCGCTGCAACCCCGACGCCAGCCGGGCGCTGGCCCCCCGGCACTCCTTGAAGGCGCCGATGCGGGTGGTGATGCGCCCGTCCAGCTCCGGCAGGGCCACCTGCAGGGTGAGGTCGGTGGGCGGCAGGCCGATGCTGCTGGCCTGCCAGCGCTGGCGCGGCTGGCTGCTGCACAGCAGCTGCAGCACCGGCACTCCCAACCGCTCCCACAGTGGTGCCCCCAGCCCGGCCTCCTCGAACTGCACCGAGGCGAAGGAGGTGCTGCACAGCACCGCCTCCACCCGCTCGCGCTCCAGCAGGTCGGCCACCCCCTGCTGCACCGCGCCATCGCGCAGGCCGCTCACCCACAGCGCCCGCGGACAGAGGCCCCGGGCGCGCAGAGCCTCCAGGGTGGCCTCCAGCCAGCCCACGTCTCCGGCCTGCAGCAGGGCCCGGTAAGCCACCACGCCCACCCGGGCTCCGCTCTCCTGGCGCCAGTCGTGGGGGCAGGGATCGGCCAGGGGGAGCGGTTCCGGCGCCGGCGGCCGCTCCCCCCGCAGCAGGGCGCCGAGGGTATGTAGCAACAGCCGGCCGTTCTCCGCTCCGCCCACCCGCAGGCAGCGGCCCAGGGCGACCGCCAGCTCTGGATCACCCGTGCCCAGGGCGGCCAGGGTCTCCTCCTCCTCGGCGGTGCCGGCCAGCACCAGCAGCTGTCGGTCCTCTTGCTCAGCGGCCCACAGCTGCAGCCGTTCCAGGCCATAGCTCCAGTGGCCCCGGCCCCCCAGCAGCCGCACCACCACCAGCTGTGCCGCCACCACGGTGCTGCTGAGGTAGTGGTCGATCACGGCCGGATGGGCCAGGGCTGCCAGGTTGAGCCCGCGCAGCTCAGCCCCCAGCAGCTCCGGCTCGGCCTCCAGCAGCGCGTCCAGCGTCAGCAGGTCGGTGTCGGCGCTGGTGAGCAGCACCACGGCTGCCGGCGGCTGTTCCACGAAGGCGCCGCCATCGGCTGCCGCTGCGTCGCCAGGGATCGCCGCCAGTCTGTGCATGGGCCCATCCTGCTGGGTGCGGTGAGAAGATCGGGGACCCTTGCCTCCCTGGTCGCAGCACCTGCCCATGCACCAGTTCCTGCCCCAAGCCTGGTTTCGTGGCCGCTGCGTGCCCTTCGCTGAAGCCACCCTGTCGGTGGCCACCCACGCCCTGCACTACGGCACCGGCGCCTTCGGGGGCATGCGGGCCCTGCCCAATCCCGGCGACCCTGGCGAGATTCTGCTGTTCCGGGCCAACCGCCACGCCCGCCGCCTCAGCCAGAGCGCCCGGCTGCTGCTCGCCGACCTCCCCGAGGCCACGATCCACGAGGCCATCGTGGCCGTGTTGCGGGCCAACCGACCCACCTGCCCGGTGTACCTGCGACCGTTCGTGTATACCTCCGATCTGGGCATCGCGCCGCGCCTGCACAACATCGAAACCGATTTCCTGATCTATGGGATCGAGTTGGGCGACTATCTCTCCCCCGATGGTGTGAGCTGCCGGATCAGCTCCTGGATCCGCCAGGAAGACCGTTCCCTGCCCCTGCGCGGCAAGATCAGCGGCGCCTATATCACCAGTTCCCTGGCCAAGACCGAAGCGGTGACGAGCGGCTTCGACGAGGCGATCCTGATGAACAGTCGCGGCAAGGTGAGCGAGGCCAGCGGCATGAACCTGTTCATCGTGCGCGACGGCGTGCTCATCACCCCCGGTGTGGATCAGGACATCCTCGAGGGCATCACCCGCTCCAGCGTGATTGAACTGGCTCGTGCCATGGGCATCACGGTCGTGGAGCGGCCGGTGGACAAGAGCGAGTTGTTCATCGCCGACGAGGTGTTCCTCAGCGGCACCGCCGCCAAGGTGACGCCGGTGCGGCGGGTGGAGGCCACCGACCTGGCTGGTGAGCGGCCGGTGATGGAGCGCCTGCGCGAACGCCTGACGGCGATCACGGAGGGCCGGGATCCGGCCTATGACCATTGGGTGACCCGCGTGCGCCTCGACGGCTGATGGCCAGCAGCACCGCCTCCGCTCCCTCCGGTCCCCGGGCTGCCGGCCGGGTCGGGTTCCTGGAGCGTCTGCATGCGCCCGAGCGGCCGGTGATCGTGTTCGACGGCGCCACCGGCACCTCGCTGCAGCAGATGGACCTCACCGCCGCCGACTTCGGTGGGCCGGCCCTGGAGGGCTGCAACGAGGTTCTGGTGTTCAGCAGGCCCGAGGCCGTGCAGGCGGTGCACCGCCAGTTTCTCGAGGCCGGCGCCGATGTGATCGAGACCGACACCTTCGGCGCCACCTCCCTGGTGCTGGCGGAATACGACATCGCCGATCAGGCCTTCGCCCTCAACAGGCGGGCGGCCGAGCTGGCCCGCGAGATGGCCGACGCCTACTCCACCCCGGAGAAGCCCCGCTTCGTGGCCGGCTCGATGGGTCCCACCACCAAGCTGCCCACCCTGGGCCACGTTGACTTCGACACCATGAAGGCCTCCTTCGCCGATCAGGCCGAGGGGCTGCTGGCCGGTGATGTGGATCTGTTCATCATCGAAACCTGCCAGGACGTGCTGCAGATCAAGGCGGCCCTGCAGGGCATCGAGGCGGCGTTCACGAAAACCGGCCAGCGGCGCCCCCTGATGGTGAGCATCACCATGGAGGCCACCGGCACGATGCTGGTGGGCTCCGATATCGCCGCCGCGCTGGCGATTCTCGAGCCCTTTCCGATCGATGTGCTCGGTCTGAACTGCGCCACCGGCCCGGAGCAGATGAAGGAGCACATCCGCTACCTGAGCGCCCACAGCCCCTTTGTGGTGAGCTGCATCCCCAATGCCGGTCTGCCGGAGAACATCGGCGGCGTGGCCCACTACCGGCTCACCCCGATCGAGATGAAGATGCAGCTGCTGCACTTCGTGGAGGATCTGGGGGTGCAGGTGATCGGCGGCTGCTGCGGCACCACCCCCGAGCACATCCGCGCCCTGGCCGAGCTGGCGGCGCAGTTGAAACCCGCCGAGCGCCCCGTGCGCGTTGCTGCCCGCGCATCGTCCCATCCCCGTGGCGATGCCGGAGCTGGTGGCCACGATCCGCGCCCGCCGCTGCACTACGAGCCGGCCGCCGCCTCCCTCTACGGCACCACCGCCTACCACCAGGACAACTCCTTCCTGATCATCGGAGAGCGCCTCAACGCCAGCGGCAGCAAGAAGGTGAGGGAACTGCTGGCCGACGAGGACTGGGACGGACTGGTGGCCGTGGCCCGGGGCCAGGTGAAGGAGAACGCCCACGTGCTCGATGTCAACGTCGACTACGTGGGCCGCGACGGCGTGCGCGACATGCACGAACTGGTGAGCCGCCTGGTCACCAACGTGAACCTGCCGCTGATGCTCGATTCCACCGAGTGGCAGAAGATGGAGGCCGGCCTGAAGGTGGCCGGCGGCAAGTGCCTGCTCAACTCCACCAACTACGAGGACGGCCCGGAGCGCTTCTTCAAGGTGCTGGAACTGGCCCGCGATTACGGCGCCGGCGTGGTGATCGGCACGATCGATGAAGAGGGCATGGCCCGCACGGCCGAGCAGAAATTCGCCATTGCCCAGCGGGCCTACCGCGACGCCCTGGAGTTCGGCATTCCGGCCCGGGAACTCTTCTACGACCCCCTGGCGCTGCCCATCTCCACCGGCATCGAGGACGATCGCAAGAACGGCGCCGCCACCGTGGAGGCGATACGCATGATCCGCCAGCGTCTGCCCGGCGTGCATGTGGTGCTGGGGGTGAGCAACGTGAGCTTCGGCCTGTCGCCGGCCGCTCGCATCGTGCTCAATTCCGTATTCCTGCACGAGTGCTGCCAGGCCGGTATGGATGCGGCGATCGTGAGCCCGGTCAAGATCCTGCCCCTGGCCAAGATCAGCAACGAGCACCAGCAGGTGTGCCTGGATCTGATCTACGACCGGCGCCGCTTCGAGAGCGATGCCCCCGGCGCCATCTGCACCTACGACCCGCTCACGGCGCTCACCACCCTGTTCGAGGGGGTGAGTGCCAAGGAGGCGCGGGCATCCGGTCCGTCACTGGCCGATCTGCCGGTGGAGAAGCGGCTCACCCAGCACATCATTGATGGCGAGCGCATCGGCCTGGAGCCGGCCCTCGATGAGGCCATGCAGAGCTACCCGCCGCTGCAGATCATCAACTCCTTCCTCCTCGATGGCATGAAGGTGGTGGGCGACCTGTTCGGCTCCGGGCAGATGCAGTTGCCGTTCGTGCTGCAGAGCGCCGAAACGATGAAGAGCGCTGTGGCCTACCTCGAACCCCACATGGACAAGGTGGAGGGAGAGACCAGCAGCAAGGGCAGGTTTCTGATCGCCACGGTGAAGGGTGATGTCCACGACATCGGCAAGAACTTGGTGGACATCATTCTCACCAACAATGGCTATGAGGTGATCAATCTGGGCATCAAACAGAGCTGTGAGGCGATCATCGAGGCCCAGCAGCACCACCAGGCCGATTGCATCGCCATGAGCGGGCTGCTGGTGAAATCCACCGCCTTCATGAAGGACAACCTGGAGGCCTTCAACCAGGCCGGCATCACCGTGCCGGTGATCCTCGGCGGCGCCGCCCTGACGCCGCGCTTCGTTCACGGCGACTGCCGCGCGGCCTATCGCGGCCAGGTGATCTACGGCCGCGACGCCTTCGCCGACCTGCGCTTCATGGACGCCCTGATGGAGGCCAAGGCCGCCGACACCTGGGACGACCTGGGCGGCTTCCAGCAGGGTGTCCCCGAGGGCCTGGGGATGGCCGACAGCCTCGCCGACAGCCCCGCCGATCACAGGTTGGCGGCGGACGCGGAGCCGGCGCCGGATGGCGGCGGCGACGAGGCTCCTCCTGGCGCTGCCGCGGCCGCTGACGATGGAGATTGCGCTGGCGCTGGCCCACCTCTCGCCGCCAGCCCGAACGACCAGCATGGCACCGCGAAGTAAGTTCTTCGTCCCTGAATTATAAAGAAGGGGATGAAGAACTTTTTCTTTTTATAAAATTTAAGGAATAGAAAGAAAATTAAGGAAAGGAGGAATATATAAATAAATTTTGACACAAATTTAAAAAAGTATATAAAAATTTATTCAAAAATAAATTCAATAAATAAATTAGGGAGGTATTTAATGATGAATAAAAAAATAAATTTTATCATGATTTTATTACTGTTTAGTGTTGCGTTTATTAATTTACCGGTATTTGCAAGTCAGGTGCAATTATCAATTACTATCGGACCTATGGGTGGCGGTTTTTATCCTATGGGTGGCG
>JAWOBH010000197.1:0-7259 GCA_046498125.1 Prochlorococcaceae cyanobacterium
GCTGCGACTGCTGCCGGGCGAGGCGGTGGTGGGGGCTGCTGCCGTGGCCGGGCCGGAGGGCGCGGGGCTGCTGGCAAGCCGGCGGGGCTGGATCAAGCGCCTGGGGGTGGATCAGCTGCGCCTGTGCCAGCGGGGAGATCTGGGCCAGATCGGCCTGCGCTTCAGCCACCGCCTCGATCAGCTGGCCGATCTCTGTGACGCCGAAGCAGCGCTGGTGGCCGCAGTGCTGAGCAGCCGCCGCAGTGCCCGGCTGCAGCCCGCCGACCTGGAGAGCCAGGACTCCGGCGGGGTGGGCGTGAGTCTGGGCCTGGCGGACCGGGAGGAACTTCAGGCCTTGGTGCCGCTGGTGCAGGCGTGAGGTTGCAGTGGCCGTGAACCGGGCCTGATCCCCTAGCGGGCCGCGGAGGCAAGCGGTTGGCGGGAGGCCGCCAGTCCGGACGGCTCCAGCATCAGCTTGCTGGCGCGCACCTCCTCATCCATCTCAATCGGATAGGCGCCATCGAAGCAGGCCGTGCAGAAGTGGCCGGAGTGGGACTGGGCGGCCTCCACCATGCCCTCCTTGCTGAGATAGGCCAGCGAATCAACGCCGAGATGGGCGGCGATCTCCTCGAGGGTGAGGCGCGCGGCGATCAGCTGGTCCTGGGTGTCGGTGTCGATGCCGTAGAAGCAGGGGTGGGTGACCGGCGGCGAACTGATCCGCATGTGCACCTCCGTGGCACCGGCATCGCGCAGGGCGGCCACCAGCTTGCGGCTCGTGGTGCCACGCACGATCGAATCGTCGATCACCACCACCCGCTTGCCGGCCAGCACGTCGGGCAGGGGGTTGAGCTTGACGCGGATGCCGGCCTCGCGCATCGCCTGGGTGGGCTGGATGAAGGTGCGGCCCACGTAGCGGTTCTTGATCAGCCCATCAGCGAAAGGGATGCCGCTCGTCTGGGAGTAGCCGATGG
Source organism: Prochlorococcaceae cyanobacterium (assembly GCA_046498125.1). GTDB lineage: Bacteria > Cyanobacteriota > Cyanobacteriia > PCC-6307 > Cyanobiaceae > NIES-981. The sequence goes on from JAWOBH010000197.1 coordinate 951, forward strand.
CGGCGGGAATGCCGGAATCGGGAACCCCGATCACGATGTCCGCCGCCACTGGGGTTTCCCGGGCGAGCACCTCGCCGATGCGCACCCGGTAGCTGTAGAGCGATTCGCCGAAGAAGCGGCTGTCAGGCCGGGCGAAATAGATCATCTCGAACACACACAACTTGGTGGGCTCGTCGCACCAGCGCAGGCGGCGAGGTTCGGGATCGTGGAGGCGGAAATGAATCAACTCCCCGGGGAGCACGTCGCCGCAGAAGCTGGCGCCGATGATGTCCAGCCCGCAGGTTTCGCTGCTCACCACCCAGCGGGCCTCGTCCTGCTCACCGAGGTGACCGAACACCAGCGGCCGGATGCCGTGGCCGTCGCGCAGGGCGAACAGTCCATCCGGGGTGCCGATCACCAGGCTGAAGGCACCGCGACACAGCCCGGCGGCAGCGCGGATCGCCTCCTCCCAGTCCAGGCCAGCGTTCACGGCGCGCTGAACGGCAAAGGCGATCAGCTCGGAATCGGTGGTGGAGGTGAGTTCGCTGGCCAGGTCGGCCAGCTCGTGGCGCAACTCGGCGGCATTCACCAGGTTGCCGTTATGGGCGAGGGCGAGCGGGCCCAGACGGGTGTTCAGCAGCACCGGCTGGGCGTTGCACACCTTGCTGCTGCCGGTGGTGGAATAGCGGTTGTGGCCGATGGCCAGCGACCCGGTCAGCCGCGCGAGCACGTCCTGATCGAACACCTGGCTCACCAGGCCCATGTCCTTGTGCAGGCGCACCGCACCGTCATCGTCGAAGACGGCGATGCCGGCCGACTCCTGGCCGCGGTGCTGGAGGGCGTAGAGACCGAAGTAGGCCAGGTTGGCCACGGGCTGATCGACCGCCATCACCCCGTAGACGCCGCAGGCCTCCTCGGGCTTGTCCGGTCGCTCGGCAGTGTCACTGGGCACGGCAGTGCCGCTGGACAGACCAGTGGCACTGGGCTCGGCGGACATGATCACCACGAGAACACCATCAGCACAGGCCTCTCATGGCGCGATCCGAAGATTCATTCTGCCCCAGGGCTCCGGCGCCTGGGGGTGGCGCGGCCCGATTCAGCCGCTGACCTGCTTCAGCTGGTGGGCGGAAGATCCACCCCCAGGCGGCGGGGGATCGCCTGCTCGAAGCTGGAGCGCAGCTCGCTGATGGCCAGGTCCACCACGGCCTGATCCCCCTGGCGCAGGCACAGCCGTGGGTCGGCCTGGACGCTGCCCAACCGGGTGGCGGGGATCGGATCGCCAGCGGCAGCGGCGGCCTCCAGGGCGGCCTGCCAGCGGACGGCGGCCGGCGCGGGCACGCTCACGAGGATGCGGCCCCCGCCCTCGGCGAACAGGAGCCGATCGAGGCGCAGGCCGGAGGGCAGGGGCAGGACCAGATCGGAGCCCAGATCGCTGCCGATGCAGGCCTCGGCCGCGGCCACCGCCAGGCCGCCGTCACTGAGGTCGTGGGCCGAGGCCACCAGATCGGCGGCGATGGCCTGGCGCAGGAAGGCCTGCAGGCGCCGCTCCAGGGCCAGATCGATCCGGGGAGGCCGGCCGCTCACCAACCCGTGAATCACCTCCAGGTAACTGCTGCCCGCAAGGCTGACGCGACCATCCGTGGGCTCGCCGGCGGCCCCCCCAGCTGCGGCGGCAGCGTCAGGGGTTTCCGTCAGGGGCACCCCCAGCAGCCAGATGGAATCCCCGGCGGCCCGCCAGCCCAGGCCGCGCACCTGGGCCAGATCGTGCACCAGACCCACCATCCCCACCACGGGGGTGGGGTGGATCGGCTGCATGGCGCCATCGGGCCGGCGGGTCTCGTTGTAGAGGGACACATTGCCGCCGGTGACGGGGGTGTCGAGCTCCCGGCAGGCCTCCGCCAGCCCCCGGCAGGCCATCGCCAGCTGCCAGTAGCCGGTGGGGGTGTCCGGGGAGGGGAAGTTGAGGTTGTCAGTCACGGCCAGGGGCTCGGCGCCGACGCAGCTGAGGTTGCGGGCGGCCTCGGCCACCGCCGCCATCGCGCCGCGCTCCGGATCGAGGGCCACCCAGCGGTTGGGGCAATCCACCACCGCCGCCACACCGCGACTGGCGGTCTGCAGGGAACCCTCCCCCTGCTGGGGCCGCAGCCGCACCACGGCCGCATCGCCGCCGCCGGGGGGCAGCACCGTGTTGGCCTGCACCTGGTGGTCGTACTGGCGGTACACCCAGCGCTTGGAGGCGATGGTGGGGTCGTCGAGCAGGGCCAGGAGCACCGTGCTCCAGCTCAGGGCCTCGCCGGCATGGGGGCCGGCGCCGGGGGTGATGCCGGCGGCCGTGGCCGCGGGCAGCTGGGCCTCACGCCAGAGCCAGTGGGCCTGGATCTCGGCCGGCGGCTCGCCGATCAGCTCGTGGTGGTTGATCGGCGTGTCCTCGGCCAGGGCACTGGCGGGGACCTCGGCGGCCACCGCGCCGTGCTGGAGCACCCGCACCACGTTGTCCTCGAGCACCCGGCCCACCACCGCCGCCTGCAGCCCCCAGCGGGTGAAGAGGGCCATCAGGGCCTGCTCCCGGCCCGGCTTGACCACGAACAGCATCCGTTCCTGGGACTCGCTGAGCAGGAACTCGTAGGCGCCCATGCCGCTCTCCCGGGCCGGCACCCGGTCGAGGTCGAGCTCGATGCCCAGCCCCCCCTTGGCGGCCATCTCCGAGCAGCTGCAGGTGAGACCGGCGGCGCCCATGTCCTGGGCGGCCACCACATCCCCGCTCTGGAAGGCCTCCAGACAGGCCTCGATCAGGCCCTTCTCGAGAAAGGGATCGCCCACCTGCACGGCGGGGCGATCATCCAGAGAGGCGGCGCTGAGCTCGGCGCTGGCGAAGCTGGCACCGCCCATGCCGTCGCGGCCGGTGGTGCTGCCCACGTACACCACCGGATACCCCACCCCCTCGGCGCCGGAGCAGACGATCTCCTCGGTCTCCATCAGCCCCAGGGCCATGGCGTTCACCAGCGGATTGCCGGAGTAGCTGGGGTCGAAGGCCACCTCACCGCCCACGGTGGGCACGCCCACGCAGTTGCCGTAGTGGGCGATGCCGGCCACCACGCCCTCCATCAGGCCCACGTTGCGCTCGTCCTCCAGGGGCCCGAAGCGCAGGGCGTTGAGCAGGGCGATCGGCCGGGCGCCCATGGTGAAGATGTCGCGCAGGATGCCGCCCACGCCCGTGGCCGCCCCCTGGAACGGCTCCACCGCCGAGGGGTGGTTGTGGCTCTCGATCTTGAAGGCCAGGCGCTGGCCCTCGCCCAGATCCACCACGCCGGCGTTCTCGCCCGGACCCACCAGGATGCGCGGGCCGCTGGTGGGGAACCCCTGCAGCAGCGGCCTGGAGTTGCGGTAGCAGCAGTGCTCCGACCACATCACCCCGAACATGCCCAGCTCGGCCCGGTTGGGGGCGCGGCCCAGGCGGCGGCAGATCTCGTCGTAGTCGGCCTGACTGAGGTTCTCCTTCTTGAGTGCCTCGGCCAGGGGGAAGTCGGGGGCAGCCACCACAGCCAGCGGGTCGGATCGCCCCAGTGTGGCCGAGCAGGTCACGGCGGCCGCCGCGGGGTCGGGCTTCAGCCCCGGGGTTCAGACCCAGGGGTCCCGCTCCGGGTCCAGGTCCTCGTCGTCCCTGGCGCGCCCGCGGCGGGGAGGCTCCCAATCCCAGTCGTCCTCGTCCCAGGGCTCCGGCCCCGGGGGGCCTGGCCCGTACTCGGGATCCATCAGCAGGTCGTGGTCAGCATCGGGGCCGCCGTCCTCGTCCTCGTCCTCGGGAGTCCAGATGCGCCGCAGCGGCTCGGCCCCCTCCCAGGGGGGCTCCTCCAGCCAGCCCTCCACCCGCGACTCCAGCTGCTCACCCGCCACCTGCATCTGCTCGCGCCAGCGCCGGGAGCGGCGCATCAGGTCCTGGCGCACGCTGGCCCGGGCCAGGGGCAGGTCGTCGAGGCCAGCCAGCGCCGTGGACACCAGACCGGGCTGCTGGTCGACGATGCGCTCCGGGCTGAGACGCCAGCGGCTGCTGCCGGGCAGGCGTGGATCGCTGCGGCTCACCAGGTAGTGGCGGATGGCGCCGGTGCGCAGCTCGATGGCGGCATCAGCCACGGTGCCGATCGGGCGCTGGTCGCGATCGAGCAGGGCGGCATCGATCAGGGTGGGCAGGCGCTCGAGGGTGGCCTGATCGGTGTCGGCCGGCTCACCCGTCACCAGGGCCTCCAGCTCCAGCAGGCCGGCCAGCTGGTTGAGCCGCCACACCAGTCGGCGGTTGCCGAACATCGAGGGGCGGCTGACCCAGCCGAGCACCCGGTGCACCGGCGGATGCATCCACACGGCCACGCCACTGCCCCGCTCGAGGCCATCGGCATCGCGCACCCGGCGCTTCAGCAGATCGCTGAGCAGCAGCTGCTCGGGAAGCGCCAAGGGGTCAGACCCGGATCTGCACCGGCATCACCAGGTAGGTGAAGTCGGAGTCGTCCAGGGGCTTGAGCACGGCCGGAGTGGTGGGGGCATTGCAGTGCAGGACCACCTGATCGCAGGCCATGGCCTTGAGGCCATCGAGCAGGTAGCGCACGTTGAAGGCGATCTGGATCGGCTCACCGCTGATGTCGGCGGCCACGGCCTCCGAGCCCCGGCCCACATCCTGGGCGTCGGCCTGCACCTGCAGCTGACCGCTGCCGGCCTCGGTGCTGAGCTTGACCACGTTGTTGTGCTGATCGGCGAGCACAGCCACCCGCTCCAGGGCCGCCACCAGGCCGCGGCGGTCGAGGCTGATGCCGCGGCTGAAGCTGTCGGGAATCAGCTGGCTGTAGTTGGGGTAGGTGCCATCGAGGCTGCGGCTGGTGAGCACCTGATCAGCCCACAGGAACACCACCTGGCCGCGATCGCAGAACAGGCTCAGGGGCTCGCTGGACTGGCGACCCGACAGCAGACGCTCCAGTTCGCGCAGGGAACGGGCCGGGACGGTGACGGCGAACGGTTCCTGCTCGCTCGCCTCCACCCCCTGGACGAGGCGCAGCACCGCCAGGCGGTGGCCGTCGGTGGCGGCGCACTCCAGGCCTGCTCCCTCCAGCCGCAGGTGCACGCCGGTGAGCAGCTGCTTGGCCTCGTCGCCGCTGCTGGCGAACAGGGTGGCGCGCAGGCCCTTCACCAGGGCCTCGGCCTCCAGGCGGATGGGCTGGCCGGTCTGCACCAGAGGAAGATCGGGAAAGTCTTCGGCGGCCATGCCCCGCATCTGGTAGCTGCCGGAGAGGGAGGTGAGCTCCACCTGCTCCGTGCCCTCGGGGCAGTGCAGGCCGATGGGGCTGTCGGACGACAGGCGCTGCACGATCTCACCGAAGAGACGGGCGGGCAGGGTGATGGCGCCGCTGGTCTCCACCTCGGCCGGCAGGCTGGTCTGGATGCCGAGGCTGAGGTCGAAGCCGGTGAGGCTGAGGCGGCCGGTGCCGGCATCGGCGGTGAGCAGCACGTTGGCGAGCACCGGATGGGTGGGCCGGGCGGCAACGGCCCGGCTCACCAGCTGAAGGCTGGCGCTGAGTTCCGACTGGGAGCAGACCAGCTTCATGGTGGGGGCGTTGAGGCCGGAGACGGGCCACTGCGCTGAAGGGCTCCCACGCTTCCACAGGGCGGCTGATTCCGCAACGCCGGACATCCGCCGGGATTCACCCGTCTACGGATTGAGAAGGATTGTCCTCTAAAACCAATGAACCCGTAGTCGTAGGCCCTGGGGAAAGCGGGGAAAACGCCCCATCAGGGTTGGTGGGCCTGAATCCTCGCCGTTCCAGGCTTGCGGAATGGCTGGCCCGGAATGGGGAGGGCGCCGGGTTTTCCCCGCTTTCCCGGCCCTGGGGAATCCGTCGGACTGCCAGGGCCAGCGCCACCGGCCTCGCTTTCCCCGGATCCGGCCCCCCTTTCCCCAGGCCATCAGCAGACGCCTTGTGGATCGGCACAGGGCCCGGCGGCCATCAAAAAAGCCCCCGCTCAGCGGGGGCGGATGCAATGGAATCGCGGCTGGACTCAGAACCCCATCACCTGGGCCACCTTGGCGGTGTCGGCCTCCAGGCCGGTGTGGAAACGGGCCTCGTTGTGCTCGATCGCGGTGGTGGGGTCCTTGAGCCCGTTGCCGGTGAGCACGCACACCACCGTGGCTCCCGCCGGCACCTCCTCGCGGCGCTTGAGCAGCCCCGCCACCGAGGCGGCGCTGGCCGGCTCACAGAACACCCCCTCCTGGCTGCCCAGAAGCTTGTAGGCCTCCAGGATCTCGGCGTCGGTGACGGCGGTGAAATCGCCCCCGCTCTGGCTGCGTAC
>JAWOBH010000268.1:0-3591 GCA_046498125.1 Prochlorococcaceae cyanobacterium
CCGACTTTAGTCAGCCCCGATCCAACCACTCCTCACGATCACGCCTACAGGAGCGCCCTTCACCACTCCTCGCCGGGCCCCGGGTCCCAGCCATCACCGTCGCCGGGCCCACCGTCAGCGGCGCGGTCAACGGCGCGGTCAGCGCTGCGGTCTGGGGCGCGGCGGCTGGCCGGGGCCGCGGCCTGGGCCTGGGCTGCAACGGGAGATGCGGCTGTGCTGGCCGGCCGGCGGATCACCCGGTAGGCCACCGCCACGGTGGGGACCGGCTCCCCGGGGGGACGGCTGGGCCCGGCGCTGGGCGGGGCTGCTGCCGCCGGCTCTGGCTCCGGCGGCCATGCAGGTCCAGACATGGGTTCCCGTGTCCGCTTCGGTTCCGGTTCCCGGTCCGGCCACAGCTCGCGCACCACCTGGCGCTGCAGGCCCGGTTCCGCTCCCCGCAGGGCCAGGGCGGTGGCGCCGGCGCTGAGCAGGGCGCCACCGCCCGAGGCCAGCATCAGCCACACCCCGATCGGCAGCGGCGGCGAGCTCCAGATCAGCAGCCGGAGGCGCACCGGTGGGCGCGGGTTCACCGCCCCGATCACCAGCACCACCAGCAGCGGTGCCAGCAGGGGCAGGAGCAGAAGACGGCGCAGCAGGCTCAAGACTCGGCTGGAGAGTGGCCCGGGGCCGAGTCTGCACGTCCCACCGGACCCTGCCAACGGCGCAGCGGTGCCAGGTCGTAGCCGAGCAGGTCGAACACCCGGATCACGAGGAAATCCACCATGTCCTCGATCGTGCGTGGTTGGTGATACCAGGCCGGCACCGGCGGGGCGATGCGCGCTCCCGCCTCCGCCAGGGCGGTGAGATTGCGCAGATGCACCAGGTTCCAGGGCGTTTCCCGCGGGCAGATCACCAGCGGCCGGGTCTCCTTGAGATGCACATCGGCGGCCCGCTCCACCAGATCGAGGGCCACGCCGGTGGCGATCCGGCCCACGGTGCCCATCGAGGCGGGCAGGATCACCATGCCGCGGGTGCGGTAGCTGCCGCTGGCGATCGCGGCCGCCTGGTCGTTCCAGCGGTGACAGCGCAGCCGGCCGCCGCGGCAGCCGGTGCGCTCCCGCCAGAAGCGTTCCTGAGCCCCTGGATCGCCGGGCACCTGCACCCCCAGCTCGGCCTGCCACACCCCGATGGCCCCCCGGCTGACCACCAGCTCCACCGTCTCGCCGGCCTCCAGCAGCAGCTGCAGGGCGCGTTGGGCGAGGGGCTGGGCCGAGGCACCGGAGATGGCCAGCACCACCGGTGCTCCTGCGGTCATGGGGTCGCTCCTGGGGCTCAGGCCTCGCTCAGCACGGGCACGGCGGCAAAGCTGTCGAGCTCCTGTTCGCCGCTGTGATCCCCGCGCTCCTGCTCGTCTGTCTCCTCGATCTCCGGCTGCACCACGGCCAGGTCGATCTGGTGACGCAGGGCATCCACCTTCTGGATCTCCACCTCCACGGCGTCACCGAGCATGTAGGTGCGCCGGTTCTTGCGGCCCACAAGCCGGTTCTGGCGGGAGCGGTACTCGTACCAGTCGTCCTTCAGGGAGCTCACGTGCACCAGTCCCTCCACGTTGGAGGGGGGCACCTCCACGAAGAAGCCGTAGCTCTGCACGCCGCTGATCACCCCGGGCAGCACCTGGCCCACCAGGGGCTCGGCCTGGCGGGCCTGGGCCATGGCCAGCAGGTCGGCTTCCAGTTCCGCCAGGAAGCGGCGTTTGCCGTTCAGGCGCTGCACCAGTCCGTGCTCGAGGGCCTGATGCAGGGGAATGAGGCAGGCGGGCTCCAGCAGCGGCCAGTCGATGGCGTCGTGGCAGGCGGGAGAGGCCAGGTCCACGCTCGTCTTGTGGCGGGGGCTGGGCCGGTCCTTGCCCTGGCAGAGCAGCAGCACCAGCAGCTGCTGGTTCCAGATGTCGGCGTAGTGGAGGGTCGGACAGGTCCAGGGCGCCAGGGCCGCCTCCTCGCCCGCCAGGCCGGCCAGGACGTGCTCGCCGCGGCTGTCCGCCAGCTGCACCGGTTGCAGCACCCCGCGCAGCTGCTGCTGCAGGGATCGGCTGCGGCTGGAGGCGGCGAAGGCCGCCGCCAGTTCGGCGGCGCTGGCGTGACCCTCCTCGCCCAGCTCCAGGGGGATCTCCAGGGCCAGGGCCGCCTTGGCCACATCGTTGAGGTCGCCGCTGTCGGGAGCGGGGTTGTGGGCGAACAGGGCCGGCAGCTCCAGGGCCGCCAGGTGCTCACCCAGGGCCCGCTCGGCCAGCAGCACCGCCTCGCGCAGAATCGCCGCCGGATGCTGGGCCGGCAGGCTGAGCAGCCAGCCCTGGTGGGCCGGGGCGGGGGCGGGAACCCTGAGATCCCCCAGGCTGTCGATCGGCGGCAGGGGCAGGTCCAGCTCGATCGAGCCCGCCTCCAGGCGCCGCGCCCGCAACAGCTCGCTGAGGGTCACCAGCTGCTCCAGCTGCTCCAGCTGGCCCTTGAGCGGCTTCAGCGCCGCCGGGGTGGTGCGGCTTTTGGGCTTGCGTTCGGCCAGGGCGGTGAGGGCGGCGAGGTCAACGCCCGCCAGCGGTTTGATCCAGCTGCGGCAGAAGCGGTAGTTCTGCAGGCGGCCGTCGCCGTCGAGCTCCAGGGCCACCGACAGGGCCGCCTGCTCCTGGCCGGCGCTGAAGGCGGCGGCCTTGGCGAGCGCCGGGCTCAGCAGGGGCAGCCAGCGCCGTCCCAGGCAGAGGGCATCGGCCTGGGCACGCAACCACTGATCGAGGCTGCCGGCGGCGGCGAAGCGCTCGGCCACCGCCGGACTGTGCAGCCACAGAACCCAGCCCTGATCGTGGCTCTCCAGGGCCAGGGCCGGCAACCCCGGCGCCGCGTCGCCGGCCCAGAGCTCCGGCAGCAGGGCGGGCTGGGCCGTCAGGTCCTGGCGACCGTCGGCGCTGAGGGCCTTGAGGCTGGCCCGGGGGGCGGCGGGGGGACTGTTGAGCCGGTGTTTGGTGAGCAGCAGCTCCAGATCGGCCGCCTCGCCGCCGTTCACCGGCAGGCTGCGGGCCACATGACCCTGGGGGGAGAACTGACCCACGGGGTAGCGGTCGATCACCACCTCCACCACCGACTGCTGGTCGGGGTCGAGGTGGGCGGCATCGGAGGCGGGCAGCTCGACGCTGGTGAGCAGGCGGTCATCGAGCGGGGTGGCCAGCAGCCGGTCCGGCTGCTGCTCGATCTGGGCCAGCAGGGAGGGGGTCTGGCGCTCGAGGATGCACTGCACGCCGCCCTCGGGGGAGCGGCGCCGGCCTCCCTCTCGGGTCACCTTCACCAGCACCCGGTCGCCGTTCCAGGCGTGGTTGAGCTGGTGCTCGCGGATGTAGATGTCCTCCCCGCCGTCCTCGCGCAGCGCGAAGCAGAAGCCCTTGCTGGAGCAGCGCAACCGGGCGGGGATCAGCTCGGGGTTGTTGGCGCGCTGCACACCGGCCTCGCTCTCCTGAACAACGGCCAGCTTGCGCAGGGCGTCGAGGGCGATGCGCAGCTGCTGCTTGGCGATCTTGGTGCTCAGCCCCAGGGCTTTCTCGAGCTTGGCGAGGGGCAGAGCTTCAGC
>JAWOBH010000064.1:0-2802 GCA_046498125.1 Prochlorococcaceae cyanobacterium
GCCCGACCCATGCTCAGCCCTCGGCAGCGGCTGCGCCAGGTTGGCCATCGCTCTGCTGTCCCGCCTGGTCCGCCAGCTCTGCCAGGCGCCGTTCGCGCAAATACAGAAACAGGGGGGCACCACAGGCAAAGGCGACCGTGACGCAGGTCAGCAACACCCAGGGCAGGCCTCGCATCTGCAGACGGCGGCTCTCCTGAACGATCCAGATCAGCACGGCAGTGGCGCCGATCGCCAGGTCGCGGGAGAGGGACGCCGCCGCCGGGTTGGCGGCAGCCATCTGGATGAACAGTCCCAGGTCAAAGCTGGACCCGCTGCTGCTGCGGATGAAATCCAGATTGGCCATCCAGGGCAACACGGCGCCGGCCACCGCCAGGGCCAGGTAGAGGCCCGGCAGCCAGGGGTTGGCGCGGTTCCCGGCGGGCGGCAGGGAGTGGGGTGAGGTGGCGGTCATGGTGCTCTCAGCTGGCGTCGAGGTGCGGGGCCGTGGACAGGGGCTGTTCTGGGGGCCGGGCCAGGCCCTCGGGATCCTGGAGACCATCCCAGAGCAGCACCTCCTGCTCCACCTGCTCGAGGATGGCCTCGCAGCGCTGGGCGTAGGCCTGTCCCCGCCGGTACAGCCCGGCCATGGCCTCCACGTCGAGATCCCTGGCCTGCAACTCCGCCAGAACCAGCTCCAGGGCGGCCTGGGCCTGGTTGTAGCTCAGGTCCTGGGCCCCGCCATCGGGGCTGCTGGCCGACATTGATTCAGGGGTCTGGCCCGCAGCGGAGGCCGGGGTGGGCTTTCTGGCCATCATTCATCCGGTGCCGGTCTCACCGACGGACTGTGGGCGACTCTGGCGCACCTGCAGGATCTCGGCATCGGCACGGCCGTCGGCGAGCTGCAGCTGCACAGCCTGGCCTGGCCTGAGCTCAGCGCTGCTGCGGATCAGGCGGTGCCCAGCCGTGTGCAGCAGGCAGAAGCCACGTGCCAGCGCATGCTGGGGAGAGAGTACCTCCAGCAGCCGCTGGCTGCGTGCCAACTCCTGCCGGAGCAGCTCCAGCTGGGTGTGCGGGTGGAGCTGGACCAGCCGTTCCTGCAGCCTCCCCAGCCGCTGCCGTTCCCCCTGCAGGCGCAGCCCCAGCAGCTGGCCCAGGTGACGGCGCAACTGTTGCAGTGCCGGCCGGGTCTGGCGCCGATCGGGCAGCAGCGCCACCAGGGCCGCGGTAGGCGTCGCGGCCCTCCGGTCGGCCACCAGATCGGCGATGGTGATGTCGTCTTCGTGGCCGATGCCGCTCACCACGGGCAGTGGGCAGGCGGCGATGGCGCGCGCCAGCCGTTCCCCGTCAAACACGGCCAGGTCCTCGCGGCTGCCGCCGCCGCGCGCCAGCACGATGGCCTCAACTCCCAGTTCTGGCGCCCTGCTGCCCAGGCGTTCCAGCGCTGTGACGATCTGCTCCTCCACGTTGCCCTGCACGGGAATCGGCACCACCACCACACTGGTGGCAGGCCAGCGCTCGGCGGCGGTGCGCAGCATGTCGGCCAGGGCCGAGCTGGGTACGCTCGTGAGCAGGGCGATGCAGCCTGGGGTGGCCGGCAGAGGACGCTTGCGCCCAGGCTCGAACAACCCCTCCGGGGCCAGTTGATCACGGACCCGCTCGAACCGCCTCAGCACACTCGAGAGGCTGGGGCGCAGATCGAGCACCTGCACGCAGAGGTTGGCGCGGGTGGCCCAGAAGTTGAGTTTTCCCACCACCACCACGCCATCGCCCTCGGCGGGCTGAACGGCAAGCCGTGCGAGCTGGCTGGACCACACCACCGCCGAGATCGAGGCGGTTTCGTCCACCAGGGTCATCCATAGGTGCCCCTTCTTCAGCTGCGGGCGGCTGACGGTGGCATCAAGCAGGAAGCGGGGGGCAAAACCCCGCTCCAGCAGGCTGGCCACGGCCCTGTTGAGGGTGCTGACGCTGTAGCGCTGCAGGGGCAAGTCAGACATGGCGCTGCGGCGCGATCAGCGGAGCCTCAGCGAGACAGCGGCGCATCAACCAACGCAATGGGGCCAACGCACGCAATGGGGCCAACGCAAGGAGGCCAACGCCAGGAGGCCAGGGCAATACGGCCAGCTCAAGCAGCTCAAGCGACAACAATGGCGTGAAGGGCATGGCTGGGGAATGGTGATTCCCCCATCCAGTGTCCTCCACGCCCTGAGGCCCCGGAGCCCGGAGAGGCATCGGGGCGGTTGGCGATGGTGTGGCTCAGCCCAGGCCGATCTGGGAAAGGATGCCCTGGCCGGTGAGCAGCTCGGTGGCCAGGCCGATGACGAAACCCATCATGGCCAGGCGGCCATTCCAGGTTTCGGCGAAGTTCACGAAGCCGAAGCGGGGTTGGGAAGCGTCAGACATGGCTGAGAGGGGAAGCGGAGGTGGTTGTGAGGTCACTCGCTGACGGATCTCCCGAGCCGGTCCTGAAGATGACCGGAGGGCGGACCCGGATCCGCGATGACCGGATTGTAAAGAAGATTGGCGGTGGGTTGACGAAGGTCGGCCTGTCCTGAAGTGGTGGCTTCGTGGCTTGACTGAACCGTCGCAACCCTGGTAGCGCGCACCGGGCCAGTAGCGCTTAGCGGGGCCGGACCAGGTGCTGGACAGGGGGCTGGATCTAGGGCCGCGACTGGACAAGGCGAGCCTTGGTGAGGCGGGTGGCCTCGGCGTTGGCGCCGTCTTCGGGCCAGGGATGCCTGGGGTAGCGGCCAGTTTTGGTTGTGGGTCACAGCCTTGTCCGGCATGGCCACCAAGTACGGTGAGGCCGTCCTGGCCGTACGCTAC
>JAWOBH010000167.1:0-3374 GCA_046498125.1 Prochlorococcaceae cyanobacterium
TCGCGGTGGTGCAGTCCCTGCGCCGGCGCGAGCATCTGCCAGCGAACCGGGCGCTGCTGCTCTGGATCCAGCATCAGCTCGATGCCGAACGCCACACCCGCCACCTGACCCGCTGGCGGGTCACCTACGAAGACTTCCTCCGTCGTCCAGGCCACAGCCTTCAAGGCCCCATGGAACTCCTCGCCGCCACTCGGGCGAGCACTTGCAGAACCCTGCCGGAGCAGGCACTTGTACGGCGGGATCTTGACCACTCGGTTGGTATTCCTCTCATGTCCGATGAGGACTCCGATCAAGGCCTGGTCTCCCTGGCCCAGGAGATTTACCAGGTCTTGCGCTCCGCACCCGAGGCAGCAATGCGGGAGCGTCTCGATTGTCTGCGTGGCGATCTGGAGCGTCACCTCAGTATCCTGCGCTCCCAGCTGGGGCGGATGACGACGTTGCAACTGTTCTGGCAGCGCCATGGTGAGGCTGGATTCACGGAAGCAGACTCAGTGCGCAGCAGCATCCCAGTCGAACGGGGCGCGACGATCCACACCGTCGCGCTTCCCGATGGGATCGGGCCCATCTGCGCCCTGCGTCTTGACCCCGCTGAGACCCCCTGCCTGGTGACAATCCGGCACCTGTCGCTGATCGATGGCTCCGGGGAGTCACTGTGGCATTGGACGTGGAGCCGCGACCGCGGGGTCGCTCCAAAAAGCCTCCCTTTTCAGGCAGCCAACGGGGAAACCCGCCTGCTGACCAAAGGAGGTGATAACGCGCCCGGCGTCAGCGTTCTCTGTGAGGGTCACGACCCTGCCCTGCTGCTAAGGCTGCCAGGAGAGGCCGTGCGTGGGATCAACAGCGGCAGCCGCCTCACCATCGAGGCAAGCTGGGATCTGCTGAGCAGCGACCTCAGTCACCTTCTGGCCTCCCTTCCGGCCAGCCCATGAAGACAGCAGTGGGTGACGTCCCTATTCCGGTGAACCGCCCGCAATTGCCGAAGGCCGAGTTGAGCGAAGGCCGAGTTGATCCGGCCCTATCTCCGCAAGATCGACCGAACGGTTGAGCATACCAACTTCGAGCCACTGCACAGCCGCCTGCAGTTCAGGCTGGCCGAACGCCATAGCGTGCAAGCCTGGAATCTGGCTCTGGCCAGTTCGGGCACGGCTGCACTGGTGGCCCTGATCCAGGCCTTGATTCCCACTCCACGGCCATGCCTTTGCCGGCATTGTGGTGAGCGATCGCTTCTCCGCCTACAACCACCTGCCGCTCGAGCAGCGGCAGCTGTGCTGGGCGCACCTGATTCGCGACCTGGCGGCCATCGCCGACCGCCCGGGGGCCAGCGCCGCGTTCGGAGCGGAGCTGCTGGACCTGCAGCAGCAGCTGTTTGCCCAGTGGCACCAGTGGAAGGACAGCAGGATCGACTGGCAGCAGCTACAGCAGAGCTGCCTGCCGATCCGCCGGATGTTTGAGGCCACGCTCCAGCGGGAGGTGGATCTGGGCTGTGAGCGGGGTGAGCAGACACCCTGGGCCCAGACGGTGCGCACCCAGGGCTGATTTAAAGTCTCAGTATGGGTTTTGTTCTGGTTGGCGCCGCGCCATCGCCAGCAGTGCCGTGATGTCGTGCATCACCGCCTGGATCCCGGCTCGGATCGACTGAAAGCCGGCCAGCCTCAGCAGGTTCAGGGCTGCCGTGCGCAGTGTCGCCATGGCCCCGGCGCCATTGCCCCGGTAGCGGTGGGCGTCTTCATGGAGCTGGGTGTCACGGATCCAGTGCCAGCCCTCAATGCTCCAGCGGTCCCGTACCAGTTGCAGCAGGGCTTCTGGGGTGGTGCGCAGGCTCGTGAGAAAGAGGTGCGTGGCCTGGAATGGCTTGGAGTCGCGGGTGCCGATGGCCGCCACCTCCACGATCCAGCTGGTGCCGATCCAGCTCTCGCGTATGTGCTCCGGTGCCTGCTTCGCACGCAACGTCCAGGTGATGTCGCGCCCGTGACTGATCTCGTGATCCATGGCCACGAAAGGGATCCTGCGTTTTCCCAGGAATTGGCTGCGGACCTGGCGGTGCAGCGTCTTCTGGTTGGCTTTCACCGTCAGGAGGAAGTCGGCCCCCTGCTCCTGCAGCTGCCGAAAAACGGCTTTTGCGTGTGCAGCGCATCCGCCTGGATCAGCACGCCGCCCAGATCCAGCTCGCCGAGGAGCTGCCGCAACACCGCCCGCTCGTGGTTGGCGCCGGTGGCGTAGCAGGCCTGGCTGATCGCCACGCCAAGAGCGGCCGAATACAGCGTGACCTGGGCAATGAACGCCGAGCCGCCGCCGACGGTGGGCTCGATCGAGCCCCTCAAGGTCTTGCCGTCACAGATCAGCTGGTCGAGATCGGTTGCGCCACCAGGGATCTGGGCAATTGTCCAATCACGGATCGCGGCGCAGAGGGCGGTCACGTCCACCTGCAGGAAGAAGTAGCGGAACGAGGAATCCGACGGCGGACGGCGCAGCTCAACTCCCAGCGCTTCAGTCAGAACGCTGTGGTGACGGATGGCAAAACGCTCCAGATCCCGGAGGCTCTGGCAGCCGCTGAGGATGCCCAGCACCGCCACCAGCAGCAGATACCAGGCCGGGAACCGCACCCCGCGCCGCATGCGCGCGTCCGGAATTGCCTTGAGGTAGCTGATCAGGTCGAGATCGGTTCCGGCAGAAGCGCTTTCGGACACAAGAGGGAGGCGATTCCACCGACCTCACCCCATGCTGACAGGAGCGGCAAGAGCGCCTGTGACACACTTTAAATCAGCCCTGGGTGCGCACCTGCCGCCAGCTGCTGCAACGCAAGGACGCGGTCTGGACCTTCCTGGAGACACCAGGGATCGAGCCCACCAACAACGCCGCCGAGCGGGCACTGCGGCAATCGGTGATTCACCGGAGGATCAGCCATGGCGTCCAGTCCCGAGCCGGTGGGCTCTGCCGGTGCCGCCTGCTCACGGTCACCACCACCCTGCGACAATAGGGCCGCGATGTGTGGGAGTTTCTGGAGCAGGCCTGGATCGCCTATCGCCTCGGTGGCGTGATGCCATCGCTGGTGCCCGATCGCTGCGGCCAGCCGCCAAGGCACCGATCAGATCACCGCCTTGCAGTGAGCGATCAGGGGCGTACTGGCGAGGCTTGTCGTCCACCCCGTGAGCGGGTACCCCTGTGTTACCAGGCCAGGCGCGCACTGCTTTCTCAAGGGCCCTACGACACGAGTTTGCGCACCAGCGCCAACAGGCGCTGCTGCTGCACGTTCGCGACCGCTGATCGATCGAGAACTCCTGGCACTGGCCCCGCGACACCCAGCTCCGCGAGGACGCACGCCGCTACCGCGAAAATAACGGCGTGCAGATCATGGCCACGCTCCTCAGCCTGGC
>JAWOBH010000097.1:0-14974 GCA_046498125.1 Prochlorococcaceae cyanobacterium
GCTGGGTGTGTCGCGGAAGCGCTCGTAGGGAATCAGCTCGAACATCGGCGCCGGACGCACGGGATGGGCCGGCGCCGGGGGTTGACTCTCAAGCAGCTCGGGGTTGCGGTGCAGGGGTGTGGCAGCCATGGGGTGGTGGTGGGGAGGGGAGGCCGGAAGGGGTGAGGGCGTGGACCAAGTGAACCGAAGCACCAGGGCGGGCAACCGTGGCGAGAACTACCAAAGCCCCACTCTTAGCCAGAGTTTCGATTGTCTTCAGCTTGGTGGTGAGGGGTGCTTGATCAGACTTGCTTGAATGGTCTTTGACGAGGCACGAGGCTGAGGGCCAGGCATGACCAAGCCCATCACGATCAATCCTCAACCTCTACCCCAGCGCCGGCCACTTCGCTGGCGTGCGGGTCTCCCCCTCACTCTGGCCCTGGGGGTCGTGGGCGCGCCGGCCCTGGCCCAAGTGATGGCAGGGGCAGCTCTGCCCACCACCACGCCCACCGTCTCGGTGCCCGAGTTCAAGACCACCGTCAACCAGTCCTGGTGGTGGAGCGGCCCTGTGGCCGATGATCTCTCGGCGGCCCTGGCCAATGAGCTGCAGGCCAGCGGCGGGCTGCGGGTGGTGGAGCGGCGCAACCTCCGGGCCGTGCTCAGCGAGCAGGAGCTGGCGGAGCTGGGGATCGTTCGCCAGGGCCCCGCCGCCGCCCAGCGCGGCCAGATGACCGGTGCCCGCTACATCGTGCTGGGCACGGTGAGCTCCTACGAATCGAACGTGGAGACCAAGACCTCCGGCGGCGGCATGAGCCTGCTGGGCATCGGCGGCCGCAGTGAGCAGTCCGAAACCACCGACTACGTAGCCATCGACATCCGCGTGGTGGACAGCACCACCGGCGAGGTGGTGGGATTTCGCACCGTGGAGGGCACGGCCACCAGTACGTCCGAGGGCCGGCAGCAGGGCGTGAATCTGCTGCCGGCAGCCGGCCTCGCCATTTTCGGGATACCGATGAGCCGAGGCAGTCAGGCCCTGGTGGGGGCTGCGGGCACGTTTCGCTACGACTCCTCCAGCAGCGAGACCCAGCGCACGCCGGTGGGCAAGGCCCTGCGCGCCGCCCTGGTGGATGCCTCCGACTACGTGAGCTGCCTGCTGGCCCCTCAGGGCAACTGCATGGAACGCTTCGAGGCCCAGGACCAGCGACGCCGCCAGCGCACCCGCAGCGTGCTGCAGCTGGACTGATTCACCGGAGCGCCTCAGAGGATCGGGTTCAGAGGGGAATCGGCATCTCCACCCGCGCCGGCGTGGGCGCGCAGGCGCTCACCCGCTGGGCCACCACCTCCCCCACCACCACGATCGAGGGGGAGGCGAAACCCTCCGCTTCGGCCCGCTCGGCGAGCTGGGCCAGGGGACTGAGCAGCAGCCGCTGGCCCTGCACCGTGCCCTGTTGAATGATCGCCGCCGGAGTGTCGCCGGCCAGGCCGCCGGCCAGCAGCTCCTCGGCGATGCGGCGCAGGTTGTGCAGGCCCATGTAGATCACCAGGCCGTCGCTGCTGCGGGCCAGGCCGCGCCAGTCGACCCCGGGGCGCTGCTTGTCGATCTCCTCGTGGCCGGTCACGAAGGTGACGCTGGAGCCGGCGTTGCGGTGGGTGACGGGAATGCCGGCGTAGGCGGGCGCGGCGATGCCGGCGGTGACGCCCGGCACCACCTCCACCGGCACGCCCTGGGCCGCCAGGTGGGCCGCCTCCTCGCCGCCGCGGCCGAACAGAAAGGGATCGCCGCCCTTCAGGCGCACGATGCAGCGGTGGCGCCGGGCCAGCTCCACCAGCACGGCGTTGGTGCTGAGCTGGGGCACCGAGTGGTGGCCGCGACGCTTGCCAACGAAATGGCACTCACAGCCAGGGGGCACCAGATCGAGCAGGGCCCGGGGGACCAGGGCGTCGTGCACCAGGGCATCGCAGCGGCGCAGCAGCCGGTGGGCCCGCAGGGTGAGCAGCTCGGGATCCCCTGGGCCGGCACCCACCAGATACACGGTGCCACAAGCGGGTGCACCCGGGGAAGGGCCACCCGGGCCGGGGCCGTTGGTCATGGCAGCGCCTCCAGCGCATCGAGGAGCTGCCGGCGCAGGCCGGGGCGCTGCAGCAGCGGCGCTCCTACCTGATCGCCGAGCAGATCGGTGAAGCGGTTGGCCGCCAGGGCCAGGGGCAGGGCCGGGGCTGAAAGGGTCAGCTGGAGCGCGGCGAGGTGCTCGGCACTGTATGGAGTGGCGAGACAAAGGCCGCCGCAGGCCGACTCCAGGTGGGACAGGAAGCGACCAGCCAGGCGGCCCTCCACGGGATGATGCAGCAGCAGCGGCGGCTCCTGCTCCCCCGCTCCCGCGGCAGCCATGGCCGCCAGTTCGTGCTGGAGAGCGCGCTGCCAGCTGGGCCATGCCCCCAGGAACGGCAGGCGCCGCACGCGGGTGTGGCGCTGCCAGTGGCGCACGATCACCGGCAGGTCGTGACGCACATGCCCGCCCGGCAGCAGCAGCAGCGGCACCAGCGTGAGCGGCAGGCCGGGCTCGAGCAGCGCAGCCGCTGCCGGTGGCGCGTCGGCCGTGAGTGCCTGCAGCCGCACCGGGCTGCCGCGACGCTGCTCCAGCTCCGCCGCCAGGGTCTGCAGTTCGGCGGGCAGCACGCCGCCGCTGCGGCCATGCACCACCAGCAGCAGGGGCTGCGCCGGCGTGGCGGCCAGGCGTCGCTGCAAGCGTTCGGCCACGGCCACCGCCAGGGGTCGCCGGGTCAACGGCACCAACCAGCGCCGGCAGGCGGGCAGGCGGGCCAGGAGATCCACCGCGCTGGCCGCGAGCCTGGGGTCAAGGTCGCCGGCCAGGCTGGTGAGGCAGGCCACCAGGGCGGGGCGGGGCCACACGGGCAGCCCCCGGGCCACGCCCTCCAGGGCGGCGCGGCGCAGGGGGGTGGCGATCGGCGCCCGCAGCCAGGCCTCCAGCAGCGGCCAGGCCTGGCGTTGCCGCTGGTGCCCCAGCAGCGGCAGCAACGTTGCCGCCATCTCCGCCTGCAGCCCGCCCTGGAGGGCGGCGGGACCGGGCGCCAGCTGGGCCAACAGCCAGGCGGCGGTGGCGCCATCCCGATCGCGGGCGACCAGCACGGGCAGGGCGGGGTCCGGCCGGGGCTGGCGGCGCCACCAACACAGCAGGCGCCGCTGGTCCGGGGGATCCAGGCGCTCGGCCAACACCGCCAGCAGATCGCTGCGGGGCTCCAGCAGGCCACGTTCCACCGCCCATAGCCACGGTTCCGGATCCAGCTCGTGATACCGACGCAGCTGCTGCAACCAGCGCCAGCGGGCGGGATCACCGCTGGCCGGGAGGTCGGTGGGAGAGGGCTGGACGGATGCCAGGGCGATCACCCCGCGTGAGCCATCGGTGAGGTCAGGGGGCTCGACACGCCCCGCGTGGGTACTAGCACTGACACAGGGGCAGCGGCGCAGCGCCCAGCCCTCAGGGGGAGGCGACGGACCGACGACGGGCACCGAAGCGCTCCACCAGCAGCTCTTCCAGCACATCCGGGAGGTCGCTCAGCGGCACGCCCTTGTCGTGCAGTTCGGCCAGCTTCGGGTCGGCGTCCATCGAACCGCCCAGAAAGATCTTGGCCGCTTCCACCATGGCCCCGTCCTTGCGGGCCTTGGCCCCCATCAGCCCGATCTGGCCCATGTAGGGCTGCCCACAGGCGTTGGGACAGCCGGTCCAGTGCATGCGCACGGCGTGGGGCAGCTCAATCCGCTGCTCCAGTTCCTCCAGCACCGCCTGGGCGGTGCCTTTGGTGGGGATCAGGGCAAAGCTGCAGTAGGCGCTGCCGGTGCAGCTCACCGCTTCCGCCTGCAGGGGAGAGGGATCGGGCTGGAAGCGCTGCAGCAGCGGCTCCGCCAGCAGGGGCTCCAGGCTGTCGGCGGGCACGTTCACGATCAGGGCGTTCTGGGCTTCGGTGAGCCGCAGCTCGCCGCTGCCGTGGGTTCGGGCCAGCCGGGCCAGCTCGGCCATGGCAGCCGCATCGAGGCGGCCCATGGGCACGTGCAGTCCCACCCAGTGCAATCCATCCTGCTTCTGGGGTTGCACGCCGAGGCCGTCGCGGGGGGCACGGCTCACCAGGTGGCGGCCGTCGTGGGGGCAGGCCTCGGCCGGGTCGCCACCCAGCTCAGACCCCAGTTCGGCCGCCAGCTCCCGCCAGCTGGCGAGCACCGCCTGGCGGTAGCCGTCGAGGCCCAGCTGATCAATCAGATACATCAGCCGGCTCTTGTTGCGCTGCTGGCGGTTGCCGTGATGGGCGTAGTGGCGCAGCACCGCCAGGGTGAAGGCCGGCAGCTGCCCGGCCGGCAGCCACAGCCCCAGGGGAACGGCCAGCGCGTTGCGCTGGGCCGAGAAGAAGCCGCCCACCATCACGGTGAAGCCAAGCTCGCCCTCGCGCAGCGCCGGCAGGAAGGCCAGATCGTTGTGCAGCAGAAAACTGTCGGGTGCCCCGCCCACGGCCACATTGAACTTGCGCGGCAGATTGCGGGGGGCATCGGCTGCCAGCAGCCGCGCCTGGATGGCCTCCACCAGCGGCCGGGTGTCGATGAACTCCTCCGGATCGATGCCGGCCAGGGGGTTGCCGGTGATGTTGCGGGGGTTGTCGTGGCCCGACTGACGGCTGGTGAGTCCCACCCGGTCCAGCGCCGCCATCAGCGGCGCCATGTCCTCCAGCAGCAGGCCCCGCAACTGGATGTTCTGGCGGGTGGTGATGTCGGCGCTGCCGTGCTCGCCGCAGCGATCGACGGCTTCTCCCAGCACCTCCAGCTGCTCGGCGCTGATCACCCCATTGGGCAACCGCAGCCGCACCATGAACCGGCCTGGCGTGACGGGTCGAAAAAAGATCCCCAGCCACTTCAGCCGGATCGTGAGGGTGGCCTCATCGAGCGCCTCCCAGCCTTCGCGCCCGAGCTCCTCAAGGCGGGAGGCCAGGTCCAGGCCGCAGAGCTCGGCCTTGGCCTGCTCGATCTTGCTGAGCGGGGGATGGGCACCCACAGGGGGCCTGGCGGCCGAAGAGGGCGAAGGACTGATCATGGGGCAGGGCTTCAACGCGCTGGACAACCTCGGCATGCCCAATGGAGCGCGAGGCTCCTGTTTGGGCCCGAGCCAGCGTCGATGAGAGCTACGCAGCCGGGAGCAGGTGTGGTGGAGGGGTGGCGCCTAGTACGGCTGCGCCGGTCCCGTTGATCGAGGATCTCCCCCTTTGGGGGACGAGGCAGATTGTCTGCCGAAGTGCCGCCTTTCCGTGTCGCAACCGCTACCGACAACTCCGTTGACAACGGATGCTGCCGATGGAGCCGCCGGCGAAGCGCGGCGTCTGCAGCGGCTGCAGGCCCTCGGAGTGGATCGGGCCAGCTTCCGTGAGCTGATCGGCAAGGTGGGCAGCGGCGAACACACCAGCACCGGCCTGAGCCGCGCCGAGGCCGAGCACGCCATGGATCTGATGCTGGAGGGCCGGGTCAGCGACGCCCAGATGGGGGCTTTTCTGATTGCCCACCGCATCCGCCGGCCGCTGCCCATCGAACTGGCCGGCATGCTCGACAGTTACCGCCGTCATGGTCCGGTGCTGGAAACACCGGGCCGCCGGGCCCTCTGCTTCGGCGTGCCCTACGACGGCCGCAGCCGCACCTCACCGATGCTGCCGCTCACCGCCCTGATGCTGGCCAGCGCCGGGCTGCCCGTGGTGCTGCATGGCGGCGATCCGATGCCGGTGAAATTCGGTGTCACCCTGGCGGAGCTGTTCGCGGCCATCGGCATCGACTGGCGGGGCCAGCCGCTGGCGGCGCTGCAGCAGTGTCTGCATGAGCACAACCTGGCGCTCACCCATCAGCCGGATCATTTCCCCGCCGCGGAACGGCTCCTGCCGGCACGGGACGAGATCGGCAAACGGCCGCCTGTGGCCAGCCTGGAACTGCTCTGGACCCCCCACCGCGGCGACCACCTGCTGGTGAGCGGCTTCGTGCATCCGCCCACCGAAAAGCGGGCCTGGGAAGCTCTCACCAGCGCCGGCGAAACCAACGTGCTCACCGTCAAGGGCTTGGAGGGCTCCACCGATCTGCCCACGAGCCGGGCGGGCATCACGGCACGGCTGCGGGGGGATGCGGTGGAGCGGATTCTGCTGCACCCGCGTGACCACGGCCTCCACGGCGAGGAAACGCCCTGGCAGAGCCTGGAAACCTGGCAACACCACGCCCTGGCCGCCCTGCAGGGCGAGGGTCCCCTGGGCCAGGCCCTGCTCTGGAACCTGGGCGCCTGTCTGTGGCTGGCCGATCAGTTCGACTCCCTGGAGAACGCACTGGAGCAGGCCCGCGCGCTCCTGGCCGCGCGCTGTGGTGAACGTCTGCGCCAGACCCTGGCGTGCTGAAGGGTGGTCACCGCTTGCGCACCAAACAGAGGATCGGTAACAACCACAACCCTGCGTCAGGCGGCTGATGTGTTGACCTGATCCAGTCGGTCAGCATGGTGCGCCGACCACAGATTCAGACCGGTTCGGTGCGCTTCGTTGTGGAGCCCGTCCGGAGTGCAGTATCTCGCCACTCCGGCATCCATTGCGAAGTCCAATGTCCAATCTTTCCCGTCGTCGCTTTCTGCTCACCGCCGCTGGCAGTGCGGCCGGTGCCATCTGGCTGAGTGCCTGTGGCGGCCAGAAAACCACCTCCGAGGCGCCGGCCACCGGCGGTGGTGACGGTCCCGAAGTAGGCGGCGCCACCCTGGGCTTCATCGCCCTCACCGACGCCTCGCCACTGATCATCGCCAAGGAGAAGGGCTTCTTCGCCAAGCACGGCATGCCCGACGTGAAGGTGGTGAAGCAGACCTCCTGGGCCGGCACCCGCGACAACCTGGAACTGGGCAGTGATCGCGGCGGCATCGACGGGGCCCACATCCTCACGCCGATGCCCTATCTGCTCACCACGGGCTCGATCACCAAGAGCCAGAAGCCGCTGCCGATGTACATCCTGGCCCGGCTCAACGTCAACGGTCAGGGCCTGTCGCTCTCCAATGAGTTTCTGACCGAGAAGGTCACCCTCCAGGACCCGAAGATCAAGGCGATCGCCGACGGGAAAAAAGCCGGTGGCAAGCTGCTCAAGGCGGCAATGACCTTTCCCGGCGGCACCCACGACCTGTGGATGCGCTACTGGCTGTCGGCCAACGGCGTGAACCCCGTCTCCGAGGCCGATCTGGTGGTGGTGCCGCCGGCCCAGATGGTGGCCAACATGCAGACCGGCACCATGGATACCTTCTGCGTGGGTGAGCCCTGGAACCAGCGCACGGTGAACCAGAAACTGGGTTACACCGTGGCGATCACAGGTGAGCTGTGGAAGGATCACCCCGAGAAGGCCTTCTCGGTCCGGGCCGACTGGGTGGACAAGAACCCGAAGGCCACACAAGCATTGCTGATGGCGGTGCAGGAGGCCCAGATCTGGTGCCAGGACCCCGCGAATCTTGACGAGCTCTGCGAGATCACCTCGAAGGACAGGTATTTCAAGACCAGCGTGGCTGACATCAAGCCACGTCTGGCGGGCACATTCGACTTCGGCGACGGCCGCAGCGTGACCGATTCGCCCCTGCGCATGCATTTCTGGAAGGACACCGACTCCTACTCCTTCCCCTACAAGAGCCACGACCTCTGGTTCCTCACCGAGGACATCCGCTGGGGCTACCTGCCTCAGGACACCGACACCAAGGCCCTGATCGAGAAGGTGAACCGCTCCGACCTCTGGAAGGAGGCCGCGATCGCGATCGGCCAGGAGCAGGCTATTCCCGCCAGCGATTCGCGCGGCAAGGAAACGTTCTTCGACGGCGTGGTGTTCGATCCGGAGGATCCCCAGGCCTACCTGGCCGGCCTGACCATCAAGGCCCTCAAGTGACCCTGCCCGAGCTGAACGCTCCAACACCCTGGCGCTGCCCCAGCCGCGCTTGTCCTGACTCCATCCAGCCTCGATGACCACCCTCAGCCCCCCGCGCCGGCGGCAAGCCGGCCTCCTGCGCCTGCCCGCCCTCAGGCAGACGCTCCCCTACATCCTCTGCATCGGCGCCTTCCTGGTGACCTGGCAGATCCTCTCGGGCCTGCTCGGGACGGCTCGCCTGCCAGGTCCCGTCAACGTGATCGTTGACACCTGGGACCCCTACATCAGCCAGCCGTTCTTTGATGACGGCGGCACCAGCAAGGGCCTGGGCTGGCAGATCCTGATCTCGCTTCAGCGGGTGGCCATGGGCTATGGCCTGGCAGCCGTGGTGGGCATCTCCATCGGCGGCCTTCTGGGTCTCAACCGCTTCGTCGGCAAGGGCTTCGACCCGGTGGTGCAGGTGCTGCGCACGGTGCCGCCCCTGGCCTGGTTTCCGATCTCGCTGATGGTGTTTCAGGACGCCAACACCTCGGCGATCTTCGTGATCTTCATCACCGCCATCTGGCCGATCATCATCAACACGGCAGTGGGCATCAAGGAGATCCCCCAGGACTACACCAACGTGGCCCGAGTGCTGCGCCTGAGCAAGCGGGCCTACATCCGCAACATCGTGATTCCGGCCACGGTGCCCTATGTGTTCACCGGGCTGCGCATCGCCGTGGGCCTGGCCTGGCTGGCGATCGTGGCCGCCGAGATGCTCAAGGCCGACGGCGGCATCGGCTACTTCATCTGGGACGCCTACAACGCCGGCGGCGACTCCAGCTCCAGCCAGATCATCCTGGCCATCCTCTATGTGGGCGTGGTGGGCCTGCTGCTCGACAGGCTGGTGGCCTGGGTGGGGCGCAAGGTGAACCGGGGGGAGAACTGAGATGGCCACCGGACTGCTCACGGTGGATGCCGTTACCCAAACCTTCCCCCTCGACGGGGGTGGGCGCTATGTGGCCCTGCAGGGGATGAATCTCGACGTCCGAGCCGGGGAGTTCATCACCCTGATCGGCCACTCCGGCTGCGGCAAGAGCACCCTGCTCAACCTGATGGCGGGCCTCAGCCAGGCCACGGAGGGGGGCATCCTGATGCATGGACGCCAGGTCACCGATCCGGGGCCCGACCGGATGGTGGTGTTCCAGAACTACTCGCTGCTGCCCTGGCTCACGGTGCGCCAGAACATCGCCCTGGCGGTGAACACCGTCTATCCCCAGCTCGCGCCCCAGGAACGGCGCGAGATCGTGGAGCGCAACATCCGGCTGGTGACCCTCACGGCCGCCGCCGGCAAGTTTCCTGCGGAACTCTCCGGCGGCATGAAGCAGCGGGTGGCGATCGCCCGGGCCCTGGCGATCCGGCCCAAGTTGCTGCTGCTCGATGAACCCTTCGGGGCGCTGGATGCTCTCACCCGCGGCAACCTGCAGCAGCAGCTGATGCAGATCTGCCAGGAATCGGAGCTCACCGCCGTGATGGTGACCCACGACGTGGATGAGGCGCTGCTGCTCTCCGACCGGGTGGTGTGCCTGCGCAACGGTCCGGCGGCCGGCATCGGCCGCATCGTGGAGGTGCCCATCCCCCGCCCCCGCGACCGGCTCACGGTGATGGACCACCCCGACTACTACCACCTGCGAGCTGAGCTGATTCACTTCCTGCAGGAGCAGCGCCGGCTCAAACAGGGCACCCGCCGCACGCCCTGAGCCACCGCCCGGCCCGCCGCCTGTTCCCATTCCCTCAGCACAGATGACCGCCACCGCACCCTCCAGCTCCGCATCCTTCAGCTCCACCCCGTCCAGCTCCACCGTGACCAGCTCCGCCACCGCCGGCAGCGCCAGCACCTTTCTGGAATTCCGCGGGGTGGGCCAGGTGTTCCAGACCCGCCGCGGTCCCTTCGAAGCCCTGCGGGACATCAACCTGCAGGTGCGGCAGGGGGAATTCCTCTGCGTGATCGGCCACTCCGGCTGCGGCAAGAGCACCCTGCTGAACATGGTGTCAGGCTTCCTGCAGCCCAGCAGCGGCACCGTGACGCTGCACGGCACGCCGATCGAGCGGCCCGGTCCCGATCGCATGGTGGTGTTCCAGAACTACTCGCTGCTGCCCTGGCTCACGGTGTGGCAGAACGTGGAGATGGCGGTCCAATCCGCGCGCGCCGAACTCGATTCCGCCACGCGCCGCCAGGTGGTGGCCCATCATCTGGAGATGGTGGGGCTGATGGAGGCCCGCACCAAGCGCCCCGGTCAGCTCTCCGGCGGCATGCGGCAGCGGGTGGCGATTGCCCGCGCCCTGGCCGTGAGCCCGGAGGTGCTGGTGCTCGATGAGCCCTTCGGCGCCCTCGACGCGATCACCAAGGAGGAACTGCAGGAGGAACTGCTGGCGATCTGGGAGGAGCAGAAACCCACCGTGCTGATGATCACCCACGACATCGACGAAGCTCTCTTTCTGGCCGATCGGGTCGTGATGATGACCAACGGCCCGTCGGCCACGCTCGGGGAGATTCTGGAGGTGCCGTTCGAGCGGCCCCGCAACTACGAGGCCATCCAGGACGACCCCCGCTACGGCCAGCTGCGCAACCACGCCCTCGACTTCCTCTTCCGCCGCTACGCCCACGACGTGGACTGACTGAGCGGCGCGATCAGCTCACCGGCGCCAGCGTCACCGCCGCCCCCTTGAGCTCGGGCTGCTTGGAGAGCGGGCAGCCCAGCTCATGCATCAGCCGGTTGGCCTCGCAGGCCAGCTCTCCCTGGGCGGCGCCCCAGTGCATCGGCAGAAACACGGTGCCGGGGCGGATGCGCTCGCTGAACTGCACCTTGGCGGTGATGGCGCCGCGGCGGGAGCACACCCGCGCCAGGGCCCCATCCGCCAGGGCGGCCCGGGCCGCATCCTCGGGATGCACCTCCAGCAACGGCTCCGGATGCGCCTTGCCCACCCGCGCGACATGGGCCGTGCGGGTCATGGTGTGCCAGTGGCCCAGCACCCGGCCCACGGTGAGCACCAGCGGGTAGGCGGAATCGGGGGGCTCGGCCAGGCCCAGGGGTGGATCCGCCCACAGCCGGGCCCGGCCGGAGGGCGTTGGGAAGCGGTGGCCCTGGGGTGCGCCTGGAAAGGGATCGTCGACGGTGTAGAGCCGCGCCTGGCCGCCGCCAGGGGCGGTGCCGGCGGGGAAGGGCCACTGCTGGGGGCCGTGCTCGGCCAGGAGCTGGTGGCTGAGGCCGCTGCTGTCGCACACCCGCCCGGCGGTGAGGGCCACGAATTCGGCGTACACCTCCGCCGCGGAGCCATAGCTGAAGGGCTCAACAAAGCCCAGGCGCCGGCCCAGCTCGGCGAATACCGTCCAGTCGGGCCGGGCCTCGCCGGGGGGCTGGCGGAAGGCCCGGCAGAGGGTGACGCGGCGCTCGGAGTTCACCATCACCCCGTCCTTCTCGCTCCACTGGGCCGCCGGCAGCACCAGGTGGGCCACCGCCTCGGTTTCGGTGCCGGCGTAGGCCTCGTTCAGCACCACCAGTGGGCAGCGGGCCACCGCGGCGCGCACCCGATCCAGGCTGGGCATGCTCACCAGCGGATTGGTGGCCGTCACCCACCAGAGATCAAGCTCACTGCGCTCCATGGCCTCGATCTGCTGCCAGGCCGAGAGGCCGCTCTGGGGGGCGATCGAGCCCGGTGCCAGGCCCCAGTGGACCTCCACCGCGGCCCGGTGCTCTGGATCGGCCACGGCGCGGTAGCCCGGCAGCAACTGGGCCAGACCGCCCACTTCACGCCCGCCCATGGCGTTGGGCTGGCCGGTGAGGGAGAAGGGCCCGGCCCCCGGCTTGCCGATCTGGCCGCTCACCAGGTGCAGGTTGCAGATCCCGGCCACGGTGGCGGTGCCCTCGCGGCTCTGGTTCACCCCCATCGACCAGAGGCTGAGCACAGCCGGGGCCTCCAGCCACCAGTCGGCCAGCCGGCGCAGGTCGGCGGCGGCGATGCCGCACACCGCCGCGGCCCGCTCCGGATCCCAGGCCCGCCAGAGGGTCTCCAGCGCGGCGAAGCCCTCGGTGCGGGCGGCCACGAAGGCCCCATCCACCCCGGCCCGCTGCAGCAGCAGGTGACCCAGGCCGCAGAGCAGGGCCAGGTCGGTGCCCGGCCGGATCGCCAGGTGCAGGTCGGCGGCGTCGCTGGTGGCGGTGGCGCGCGGATCCACCACCACGATGCGCAGGCCATCGGGCTGCTTGCGCTTGCGCTTGAGCAGGCGCTGAAACAGCACCGGATGGCACTCGGCCGTGTTGGTGCCGATCAGCAGCACCAGATCGGCCAGATCGAGGTCGTCGTAGCAGCAGGGGGGACCGTCGGAGCCGAGGCTGCGGGCGTAGCCCGCCACCGCCGAGCTCATGCAAAGGCGCGAATTGCTGTCGAAGTTGTTGCTGCCCAGGAAGCCCTTGAGCAGCTTGTTGGCCACGTAGTAGTCCTCGCAGAGCATCTGACCGGAGCCGTAGATGGCCAGGGCCTGGGGCCCCGTGGTGGCGAGGGTGGCCTGGATGCGCTCCACCAGCAGGGTGAAGGCCCGCTCCCAGCTGATCGGGATGAACGGCTGGTCGGTGCGGGCGCGCCACAGGGGCGTGGTGAGCCGGTTGTGGTGCAGGGTCTCACCCACGGTGGCGCCCTTCACGCACACCTGACCCAGCGACGAGGGGTGGTGACGGTCGCCGCGGGCGGTCCACGGGCCCTCGGGCTCAGGGGGGCCAGGAGCTGCGGCGGGATCGGCCGGGGGCTTGAGCTCCAGGCCGCAGCCCACGCCGCAGTAGGGGCACTGGGCCCGGGCGGCGACCGGGACGGCGGCTGTGGCCGGCGGGGGCTCTGCTGGGGAGGCCTGTGCTGCCATCGCGAGGCAACCGCCCCCTGCCATCGTTGGAGCATTCGACCAAGCCGATCCGCCAGGCAACAGTGGCGGTTGCTACCGAGCGCAGGGCTCCTCGGCGTCGCCTGGGGCCGCCAGACTTGAGATTCCTGTCGCTGCGCTGTTCCCCTGGGCCCCTCCATCGCCAGCACCTGCTTCAGCTTCGAGGCCGACTTCACCGCCGATCTGCGCTGCATCCCGATGGCGGTGCGGCGCAAGCTCGATCTGGCCGGGGTGAAGCTCAAGCTGCAGCACTGGAGCGAACTCAGCGAGAGTGAGCGGGGCGACCTGCTGGCCTGGGGTGATGATCCCGCCGCCATCGAAGCCCTGCGGGCTCACCTGCTGCAGCGCACCGCCGCCCTCAGCGCCGGCCAGGCCAGGGAGCTGCCGCGGCCGGCCGACGAACCCTGGCAGCAGGCCGGGCAGCTGCCGGAGGTGCTGGCGGCCTCCTGCGCCCAGCTGGGTCTGAGCGTGAGCGCCAACGACTGGCGCGCTCTGGATGAACTGCAGCGCTTCGCCCTGGTGAAGCTCAGCCACCCCGGCCACGAACACCGCAACCTGCCGCGGGCCCTCGCTGAGTTCGGGCTGCTGCAGGCATGAGCCTCTGCGGGCAGCCAGGGCCCCAGCGCCGTGCTGAATCCGCACCGCTGCGCTGCTGCCTGCTCAGCGGCGGCGGCAGCCGGCGCATGGGGCGCGACAAGGCGCTGCTGCCCCACCCCGAAGGCGGCACCTGGCTGGAACGCACACTGGCACTGCTGGTGGAGCTGGAAGCGCCGGTCACCCTGCTGAGCCGGCACGCCGCACACCTGGAGCTGGCGCATCGGCTGGGAGCGCGGCTGGCCGAGGCGCAGGGGTGCCCATCCCCGGCTCCGATCACCAGCATCCGCGAGCCCCCACCCTGGGAGGGGCCCCTGCTGGCCCTGCACCGCCTGATGGAGCAGCACCCGCAGAGCCGCCTGCTGCTCTGCCCGGTGGACATGCCCTGGCTCAGCCTGGAAACGCTGCGGGCGCTGGTGAGCGCGGCTAACGGCGATGGTGCGGCGGCAATCCATCTGGCCCACGACGGCCAGCGCCTGCAGCCCCTGCTGGGCGTCTACCCAAGCTGCGCCTCCATGCGCGCGCACCTGGCCGAAGCCGTGGGCCGGGGCGAGCGGGGCCTGCAGCGCTGGCTGGCCGCCCAGCCCTGCAGGCCGGTGCCCCTGGATCCGCGGGCGCTGCGCAACGTGAACCAGCCGCAGGAGCTCGAGACCCGGGGCGATCAGACGCCGCGACCGGTCGCCGGACCCGAACCCATCTGACCCTCAGGCCAGGCCAGGCCGGAGCCGGAGGCGGCGCGGGCTCGTGGGCGGGCGGTGACGCCCAGACACGACGTGCCACGGCAAGGGTTCACCTCCACCGTCACGTGCACCAGTGACGGAATGCCCTGCAGCAGGGCCTTGTAGTGAGCCGGCTCCTGCGGTTCGTGGGTCACCACCGCGATCGCGGCCGCCAGGTGGCTGGGGGTGATGTGCCACACGTGCAGATCACTGATGCGGTTATCGCGATCGGTCTCGAGGGCCTCGAAGATGGCGCGCTTGATGGACCCGCTCACCGAGCCGTCAAGCAGGATCACGCCCGTGTCCCGCAGCAGGCCCCAGGCCCAGCGGGTGATCACCGCGGCACCCACCAGGCCCATCAGGGCGTCCAGCCAGATCCAGCCCAGCACCTTGCCGGCCGTGAGCGCCACGATCGCCAGCACGGAGGTGAGCGCATCGGCGATCACGTGCACATAGGCGGCTCGCAGGTTCTGGTCCTGGCCCTGGTGAGCGTGATCGTGCGCGTGGTCGTGGTTGTGGGAGTGGTCGTGGTGATCGCGCAGCAGCAGGGCACTGATCACGTTCACCAGCAGTCCGATCAACGCCACGCTGATCGCCTCGTCGAACCGGATCGCCTGGGGAGACACGAACCGCTCCAGCGACTCCAGGGCCATCAGCCCGGCCACCACGCCGAGAGCGACGGCACTGGTGTAGCCGCCCAGGACGCCCACCTTGCCGGTGCCGAAGCTGAAGCGCGGATCGGCGGCGTGGCGGCGCTCGTAGCGGTAGGCCACGATCGTGATGCCGAAGGCGGCCACGTGGGTGGCCATGTGCCAGCCATCGGCCAGCAGGGCCATGGAGCCGTACACGCTGCCGGCCACG
>JAWOBH010000252.1:0-4363 GCA_046498125.1 Prochlorococcaceae cyanobacterium
CTGACGACCCTGGATCCACCCCGGCCGCGAGCGGTCGGTCCAGGCCGTCGAGCCGGCCCTCGATCCGCCAGCCGCTGCCCAGATCCAGCCGCTGCCGGCAGGGGGAGTTGTTGATCAGGCTGATCACCGCCCGATCCCTCTCCAGGGTTCGCAGGCCCAGGAGCTGCACGCCCGGTGGCAGCGCCGGCAGCGCCACGGCCGCAGCAGGGCCGCCCCGCTCGGCAGTGACCTGATCGCCGCGGAGCAGCAGCGGCGGCTCGCGGAACGCCAGCGCCTGCTCCGGCACCGCCGCGGCCCACCAGCCGGGGGCGCAGGGCAGCAGGGCCAGGCGCAGCCGCTGCCAGCCGTTGTCAGCTCCAGGATCCGGCCAGGTGGGAGCTCGCAGCAGCGACACCCCCAGCCGGTCCGCCCGGGCCGACACCCCCTGCGGTCCATCCAGCAGCACGGCCAGTCCGCCGCTGACACCACAGGAGGCCATCCAGCTGATCGCCGCCACTTCCCAGCGCGCCCGCTCGCGCGCTGTGAGCGGCTCGGCCGGCCGCTCCAGCACCCCACCGGAGGTGTCGGACACCCAGCGATCGGCCCGCTCCGCCAGGGGCACCTCCAGGCGCAGGAGCTCGTGGCGCTGGCGCCAGTCGACGCTCAGCACCAGCTCCAGCCAGGGGCTGCCGGCCAGCAGCCGCCCATCGAGGCGCACCCGGCTGGAGCCGCAGCGGCCCCGCCAGCGAAAGCTGGCGCAGAGGGGACCGCGCTCACGCCACTGGGGCTCACTGTCCCAGCACCAGGCCAGTGGGCGGCTGCGGTAGTCGGCGGCGATGTCCCAGGCATCCCAGAACTCGCCCCGATCCACGTAGCGGCACCAGGCCAGGGGTGCCGCCAGCAGGGGCTGGTCCTGGCCATCGCGGAGCTGCTCGATGCCGGCGGGCCCCAGCTCCACACTGATGGCGCCGTTGCCGGCCCGGCGACCGTCCACCCACACCGCCTCCCGGGGGAGCGCCGGCCCCCTCTCTGCGGCCGGCCGATCACCTGCCCCGGCTGTCCCGCTCCGGCGCCGGAGCGGGACAGCCGAAACCCCGGCCAGCTCCGGCAGCTGCACCCAGGTACCTCCCTCCGGCGCGGGCTGGCTGGGCAGGGGGCTGTCAGCGGCCAGCCAGTGGCCGGGGGGCAGCCGCAGGGTGGGCCGGCGGCCGGCGAGGGGCTGAAGTTGCACGGCCCACCAGAGCTGCTGCCCAGGACCTGCGGCGCCAGAACCAGCTTGCCGCTCCAGCCCGGCCAGCCAGCTGTGCAGGGCCTGATCCCGCAGCCGCCGGGCGCGGCGGCGGGCGGCGCGCCACTGGGGCTCGGCCTGCTCGAACACCTCCGGGATGGCCGTGCCGGGCAGGATGTCGTGGAACTGCTGGAACAGCAGGGGCCGCCAGTCCGGCCCCGGCAGCACTCCAGCGGGGGCGCCTGCCTGCTGCTCCGCCGGCACACCAGCCAGCACCCCCGCCAGCTCCGCCTGCCGCAGCAGCCGCTCCAGGCTGCGGTTGTGGCGTTTCTGATCCGGGCGGGTGGTGGCGCAGCCGCGGTGCAGCTCCAGGTAGAGCTCATCGCGCCACACCGGCAGGCGGTCGGCATGGGGCTCGAGGCCGGCCAGGTAGGTCCGCAGGCTGCCGTGGCGCTGGGGGGCGGCCTCGGGCTGCTGGTTCCAGAGCTGCAGCTGCTCGAGCATCTCCGCCGTGGGACCGCCGCCGTGATCGCCCACCCCGGGCAGCCACAGCACCTCGGCCAGGCCCGTGGCC
Source organism: Prochlorococcaceae cyanobacterium (assembly GCA_046498125.1). Classification (GTDB taxonomy): domain Bacteria; phylum Cyanobacteriota; class Cyanobacteriia; order PCC-6307; family Cyanobiaceae; genus NIES-981. The sequence continues at coordinate 1,782 of JAWOBH010000252.1, forward strand.
TGCTGCCACGCCAGCCGCTGGCCCTCCATCGCCACCGGATCGCCATCGGTGCCGATCGGCGCCGTCATCAGGGCCAGCTGCTCGGCGCCACAGCGGGCGCGCCAGCGAAACAGCCGGTGGGGGAAGAGGTTGGTGGCGTTCCAGAACAGCTTGTGGGTGCAGAACCAGCGCACGCCGGTGGCCGCGGCCACCGCCGGCAGCCCGGCGCCGAAGCCGAAGCTGTCGGGCAGCCAGGCCAGCCGGTGCTCGAGGCCGGGAAAGCGCGCTCGGCTGTCGTGCTGGCCCAGCTGGAACTGGCGCAGCAGCGAGGCGGTGCTGATCAGCACGCAGTCGCTCTCCACCCAGGGACCATTGATGGGCTCGAAGCGGCCGCCGGCCACGGCCTGAAGCAGCCGGCTCCAGAGCGCCGGGCGGTGCCGCTCCAGCCAGGCATAGAGAGCGGGAGTGGAGTGGGCGAAGTGCAGCGCCTCGAAGCGCTCCATCAGATCGAGGGCGGAGGCGAAGGTGCGCTCGGCCGCCTGCCAGGTGTCGGCCACCGGCCACAGCCAGGCCAGATCGAGGTGGGCGTGGCCGAGCACGTGGAACCCGGCGCCGGCCTGAGGCTGCTCGGCCAGCCCGGCGCCGCGGCGCAGCTGGCGCAGCTGCTGGCGCTGGGGGGCGAGCACACCGAGGGGATCAGCGGCCTCGAGGGGTTCGAGCTCCAGCCGGCTGTGGATCAGAGCACCCTCATCGTGCCGAGGGCTGCGCAGGCGCAGCTCCAGCTCCAGCGGCCGCCCCTGCCACCAGTGGTCGGGCAGCCGCCAGCGGCAGCTGGTGTCGAAGAGATCGCCGCTGTGCACAAGGGCACCATCCACCTGCAACTCCATGCACTCGGCCCACCAGCGCAGCGCCAGCCGGGCCTGCACCTGCGGCCCCGGGCGCTGCAGCTCCCGCCAGGCCGGCGGGCAGGCGAGGCGGAGCCGCAGGCGGCACCACTGGCCCCCGCGGGGCCAGATCACCAGGCCGCGGGCCTGCCAGTCGGGGCGATGGCGGGCCCCCCAGGGATGGTCCAGGGCCGCAACCACCCCGCCGTCGGGACCGTCACGCCGCCACAGGGGCTGCAGCTCGAGCCGGCCGTCCAGCGGCGGCGGCACGGTCGGGGGGGAGGCGGGAAACGTTTCACTGGCAAACGTTTCAAATTGGTGAGACTGCCCGTCTGCAGGGGCCTCAGGCATCGTTGGATGGCCGGACACGTCCCATAGGATGATGCCGCCGCGGCAGGGCCAATCCAGCCCGACGTGCGGCCGATCACTCCCTGACATCCACCCGCGCGCAAGGGCGAACCATGCTGGCTCTCAAGATCTCGGTCTATTCGGTTGTCTTCTTCTTCATCGGGATCTTCGTGTTCGGCTTCCTGGCGAGCGACCCCAGCCGCACCCCCAGCCGCAAGGATCTCGAGGATTGAGACCGCGGGCTCTGTGTCCCAGCTGCCGCTCCTGATCCTGGCCACCGTCCCGGCGCTCCTCCGCCTGCTGCCATAAGGTCCCCGCTGGTGCGCCGGTCGTGCAGCGATGAGCCCCATCCCCGGCAGCAGGCTGGTGCGTGTGGTTGCTGCCCTCGCCCTGCCCCTGGCCACCGCCCCCACGCTGACTCCCAGCCGCGCCGCCGCGGTGCCCATTCCCGGCGAACCTGACGAGCGGCCCGAGCAGCAGCCGGCCCCCGAGCAGGAGCCGGTCCCTGAACAGCGCTTTCTGCTGGTGTCCGCCGATCGCCAGAGCCTGGACGCGCAGCTCGGCAAACTGATCGCCGAGGGCAACGTGCAGGCCCGCTTCGATGGCTGGTTGCTGCTGGCCGACCGGGTGGAGGTGCTGGAGTCGACCCGCAGCGTCTATGCCAGCGGGCGGATCCGCCTGAGCCGGGGGGATCAGACCCTTCAGGCCGGCCGGCTGCGCTACAGCGAACTGGAGGGCAGCGGCGAGCTCCAGGACGTCTACGGGGTGATTGACCAGGAGCGACTGGAGAGCCAGATCGCCGCGGCCCAGGACAACAGGACCGGCCAGGAGGTGAGCTCGGAGCTGCCCTTCCCCTGCCCGGAGCTGGTGGCGGATCCCGCCCGGCGGCCGGTGCTGGAGCTGCTTCCCCCGGGGCGGCTGCCGCTGCCCACCCTGCCGCCGCCCGCCGGCTGCCCCGGCGCAGAGGACGGTTCCAGGCCGCGTCCTCTGCGGGAGCTGCTCACCGAGGCGGCCCTCAGCCCAGCCGCCGGAGCGGCGGCTGACGAGGAAGCGGATCCGTTGCCGGACGATCAGCTGGCGGGCGATGAGCCCATCAACCAGCGCGTGAGCGACGTGCGCTTCCGCCAGAGCCTGGACACGGCGATCCGCTTCGATCTGTTCGCCGTGACCGAGGACGACGATCCCGACAGTCCCAGCGGCAGCCCCACAGGCCCGAGCGTGCTGCGGCGGTCGCGCCGCGAGTCGGGGCGCCTCAACCGGCTGCGCTTCCAGGCCTCCCACGTGCTCGTCAGCGGCAACCGCTGGACCGCCCGGGAGATCGCCTTCACCAACGATCCGTTCACCCCAGCCCGATCCTGGCTGATCGGCACC
>JAWOBH010000014.1:0-4836 GCA_046498125.1 Prochlorococcaceae cyanobacterium
TGAGGTAGTTGGGGTTGACCACGCAGAAGGCGCGGTCGTTGAAGCAGAGCTCGTTGGTGGAGAAGCGGATTGTGGCGTTGCGCACCGGCCCCCAGCTGTTGGTGGTGGGGTTGAGGGCCTCGATCCGCACATAGGGCTCATCGAACACCCGGTACACGAGCGTGCGGTCGCCCACCCGGTGCCGGTATTCGGTGGCGTCGCCCACCTCCACGGCCTCCACCCCGCAGGGCACTGGGGCCATGCGCTGGATGCTGCAGGTGGTGTTGAGGGAGTAGAGGGTCTGCGCGCCGGCGGCCCGGGGCAGGGCCACAGCGCCAAGCGAGATGGCAGAGCCGAGCAGCGCCAGCAAGCGGAGCGAAATCATGGCGTTGGAAACGGAAAACCCGGCGAAGCGTTCAGGAGCCGTCCCTTCACTCTGTTTCATCACCGATGCACCGGCGCCGGCCCGCTCGTTGGACGGTCATCTTTCTGCACAGCCAGCCGCAGCGGCGGGCCTGGGCCCGCCGGCGTCAGTCGTCTCCCTTGCTGCCACCGCTCTCGTCGTCATGGCTGTCACCCACCCTGAACCGCCCGATCAGCAGCCCCAGCACGATGGCCAGGTAGCTGTTGCCGGCCACCGCCAGGGCAATGCTCACCATCTGCGCCGCCGGCGTGACCGGCAGGATGTCGCCATAGCCGGTGGTGGTGAGGGAGACGAAGGCGAAGTAGTTCAGCTTCACGAAATCGAGCTTCCACACCGGCTCCAGGCCGTCGGGCCCGGCCGGGGTCAGGTCGACGCCTGTGAAACTGCCGGGTGCCACGGTCTCCACGGCCGCGCTCAGAAAGCCGCCGGAGAGGCCCAGCATCAGGTAGCCGGCCAGGGCGCCGCTCAGCACGGCCTGATCCACCCTGCGCTCCTCACCCAGCTGGCGGATCAGGCGCTGGGCGCTCCAGAGGCTGAACAGGGCCCAGAGCACCACCACCGGCACACCGGTGCCGCGCAGCTCCAACGGGGTGAGCAGCCAGAGCCCGCCGACGGCCAGGGTGGCGATGCCTGTGCCCTGGTACAGCCTCCGGTGGAGGGTGCCCCTGCGGCTCCGGTCGCCGCCTCCCCCCAGGGCCCTCAGCATCATCCCCCCCAGGGCCAGATAGCCGGGGGAGGCCAGCAGGTTCCAGGGATCGGGCAGGGTGAAGATGCCGAGCAGCGCCACGCAGCCGCCCAGCAGCAGTCGGTAGTGGTGCTGCCGCGAGCGGCTGGCCATCGCCCTCAGGTCTCCAGCTGGCAGTTCACGCTGAACTCGAACGGCACCGCCGCCGCCGGCAGCGCGAGCAGATGGCTGACGCTGGCCGCGAGATCGTTGGGCTGGGTCATGGCCTCATGGGGCATGGCCGTGACGGCGACGGCCATGGCGGTGTTCACCCAGCTGGGGCAGATGGCCGTCACGCGGATGCCGTCGTCCCAGCCCTCGTTGCGCATCGCCTGGCAGAGGGCCAGCAGGGCGAACTTGCTCACGGCGTAGGCGGCCAGCCGCCCCTTCACCCGCTTGCCGCTCATCGACACCAGCGTCAGCACCCGTCCGTCGCCACTGGCCGTCAGCTGGGGCCAGGCGGCCCGGCTGAGCCGCCAGGGGCCCATCAGGTTCACCTCCAGCACCCGGGCGATCTCCGCCTCCTCGCCGTCGGCGTACTGCAGGCCCACCCGCGAGAACACCCCGGCGCAGTGCACCAGCGCATCCACGCCCCCCCAGCGCTCTGCCGTGGCCTCCACCCAGGCCCTCGGGCCGCGCGGGTCGGCGTCGCCGGCGCCGGCTTCGTAGGGATGGATGAGCAGGCGATCCGGCGCCTCCCGGCACAGCACCGCAGCGCCGGCATCGGCCTGCAGGCCCGCCGGATCGCGCACCCCCGCACTCACCCGGTGGCCCTCGGCCAGCAGACGCTCGGCGATGGCGCGGCCGATGCCGCGGCTGGCACCGCTCACCATCACCGTGCGCGGGGTCGGGGCGTCGGCGGGCTGAGGCTGGGCTGGGGCGGCGCTCATGGGGCGGTGCTCATGGGTTGGCGGAGCCGGCCCGCACGATCGCGCTGGCCGGGTAGCGATGCACCAGATGGATCGGACGCTCCAGGGTGGCATCCATGCCGCTGAAGCTCACCAGCAGCTCGCCCCCGTCCACTGCCTGCCCGTCCCTTGCCTGATCGTCTCCCCTGGCCGCCAGCGGGCCGCCGGGCTGGAGCGGATGCAGCAGGCGCAGGTCGTCGAGCAGGGGCACGCCGTCGGGGGTGAGCAGGGGCAGCGGTTGCAGTGGCCTCTCCCCCTCGATGGGCTGCCAGAACACCCGCACCCGCACATCGAACAGGGTGTTGGGGCGGCTGTTGTGCAGCTGGATCACCAGGCACTCGCGCCCGTCCAGAAGGTCGATTCGGGCCCGCTCCCCGAAGGTCACGCTCCGGGGGGTGCGGGCGAAGCGGGCGAAGGCCAGGCCGGTGATCAGGGCCACCAGGATCAGGCCGGTGATGGCCTCGCCGGTGGTCACCAGATGCACCCAGAGGCTGGCGGGGTAGAGGGAGCCGTAGCCGATCGTGGCCAGCGTCTCCACCGAGAGGAAGAAGGCCCGCAGGGGCACAGGCAGATCGTCGCTGCCGCCGATGCCGCTGGGATCGAGCAGGTAGAGGCCGGCGAACAGCAGGTTGATCAGCAGATACAGGGCCGTCACCAGCGCCAGGAAGCGCCACCAGCTCAGCTCCACCAGCAGCAGATAGGGCTGGCGCCAGTGGCCCCGGCTCTGCGGCGGCGGCTGGGCTGGATCGCTGTTCATGGCCCCTCGGCTCCGGTGTCTTGGGGCGACGGCGCCGCCAGGCGCCAGCGCTGCCGCACCGCCGCCGCCGTCGCCGCCACCGTGGTCTGGGGCCCCACGGCGATGGCCCGCTCCCGCTCGCCGGCGCTCAACGGTTCATCCCAGCCGCGCTGGCGTTCCAGCACCGACAGGTCGGCGTCGGAGGGGTCGTGGCCCTGGCGCTGGCGCCGCTCGACGCGCTCGCGCAGCAGCGACTCCGGGGCGCTGAACTCCAGGATCAGCAGCGGTACGCCGGCGCGCTCCGCCACCGCCGCCATCGCGGCCCGATCGCAGCGGCGCAGGAAACAGGCATCCACGATCACCGGGAAGCCCGCCTTCAGCACCTGGGCCGCCAGGGCCGGCAGCCGTTCGCCGAACAGCTCCGCGCTCACCTCCCGGCCATAGAGATCGCCGTGGCGCCGGGGGGCCGGCGGGATGCCCCAGAGGCCGAACATCCGCTTGCGCTCCACGTCGGAGCGCAGGCGGATGGCCCCCAGCTCGGCCGCCAGCGGCGTGGAGTGGTGCGACTTGCCGCTGCCGGAGAGTCCATGGCAGATCAGCAGCGCCTGGGGGGCCGGCGTGATGCTGGTCTCCGCCAGCGCCAGGTAGGCCGCCACCGGGCCATCGCTGCTGGCGTCCCCGCTGAGGGCCGCCACCTTGGCGCGCACCAGGGCCCGGTAGCTCAGGTACCAGCGCCACAGGGCCAGGCCGCCGACATCGCCGCTGCACTCCAGCCAGTGGTTGAGCAGCCGGGCGCCGAGGGCCGGATGGCCGCGCCGGCGCAGGTCCATCACCAGGAAGGCCAGATCACTGATCACATCGATCCAGCGCAGGGAGGGGCTGAACTCGAGGCAGTCGAACACCTCGATCCGTCCCGCGCGCAGCAGCATGTTGCCCAGGTGCAGATCGCCGTGGCACTCCCGCACCCGGCCCTGCTCCAGGCGCCGGTGCAGCAGCGGCTCCAGGGCGCTGAAGGCCTGGGCGTTCCAGCCCGCCAGCTGCTTCAGCCGGGGCTGCAGGGCGGCGGCGGCCCGCTGCCGCAGGGTGCTGACATTGGCCTCCACCGGCTCGTGCACCGCTTCCGGGGTGCCGTAGGGGCCGTCGGCGGGGGCGACGGCGGCGGCGGCGTGGAAGCGGGCCAGGGTTTCCGCCAGCGCCTCGATCTGCTCAGCTCCCACCTCGCCCCGCTCCAGGGCGGCCGGCAGCAGGGCCTCCTGGGGGAACTGGCGCATGCGCACCGCCACCTCCACCGGCTCCGGTCCTGGGCCCCCGCGGCCCTGGCCGTGACCCCGAAGGATCTCCGCATCCGTGGCCTCCTCCGCCAGCTCCCGCAGGCGCGGCCCCTGCTTGCTGGACACCACGGCCGCCAGGCCCAGGTAGAGGTCGTGCGCCAGGCGCCGGTTGAGGCGCAGCTCCTCGCGGCAGTCGTGCAGGCGGCGCTCCAGGGTGGTGAAATCCACGAAGCCCAGATCCACCGGTTTGCGGATCTTGTAGGCCACCGGGCCCGTGAGCAGCACCCAGGAAATGTGGGTCTCCATCACGGTGATGGCATCCACCGGATGGTCGTAGGCCTGGGGGCGGCGCAGGCCGTCGATCAGGGCGGAGCCCTCGCTCACCTGCTCCCTCCCGGCCTGGGGGAATCCAAGCAGATCTGCAACGATCCGCGAGCCGAGGTCCCGGTCTGGGCTATCTAGGAGCAGCCAATCACGCTGCTGCCATGGGGCGGATCGTTCGCTGGGGGCTCGGCCTCCTGCTGGTGGGGGCGGTGCTGCTCGCCGGCCTGCTGCTGTTACCCATCGGCGAGTGGTTGCCGGGGGGCACGGTGGGCGATGTGCCCAGCTCCCAGGTGGTGAACGGCACCGCTTTCAACGCCCTGTTTCCGGCGGCGGGGCCTGGCGAGCAGCTGGTGTACACCCAGGAGAAGCGGGGCTTCAGTGAGGCCCGCCTCAAGCAGGGGGACAGCACCCTGGCCCTGCTGGCCATCTCCGACACCACCACCGCCCCCGAGGCCCGCGAGAAGTTCAGC
>JAWOBH010000073.1:0-11620 GCA_046498125.1 Prochlorococcaceae cyanobacterium
GACTCAACGTTCTGGAACCACTCCAGCTTCGGGGCGGCCTTGTGATAGTGGAAAACGCCGGCGTTGAGCATCAGGCCGGCCATCACCAGGGCACCGATGGCGGTGCAGAGCAGCTGGAACTCGTTGGTGAAGCCCCAGGCCCTCCAGACATGGAAGAGTCCGGAGGTGATCTGAATGCCGTTGAAACCGGCACCCACATCACCATTGAGGATTTCCTGGCCAAAGATCGGCCAGACCACCTGGGCTGATGGCTTGACGTGCAGGGGGTCGGCCAGCCAGCCGGTGTAGTTGGAGAAGCGGGCACCGTGATAGAAGGCGCCGCTCAGCCAGATGAAGATGACGGCCAGATGGCCGAAGTGAGCCGAAAAGATCTTGCGAGAAACCTCTTCGAGGTCGCTCGTGTGGCTGTCGAAGTCGTGAGCGTTGGCGTGGAGGTTCCAAATCCAGGTTGTGGTTTTGGGACCTTTGGCCAGGCTGCGGTCGAAATGTCCGGGCTTTTCAAAAAGCTCGAACGTGGCCGGAACGCGATTCCGGTCGACCATGGCCTCGGCCTTTTTCCCACGCTCCGGTGGGCTGATGGTCATCGAGTGATTCCTCGAGGGACAGAGTCGAGGTGGGGGTCCCCACCCCTGGGGAGCGAAGCCTCATCCACTGGGCACCAGGAACTGGAAACCAGGGATGGAGACGCCGCCATCGGGCCCCATGGACAGACCGGGCGAACCGGAAGCGTCCATGGGCTCCAGCCCGAGCGGAGTGTGCAGGAAATCACCGGAAGCGAGGGATCGCCGAGGGCAATGGACTGCCAAAACCGCTGTGGGACTGGGGCCAGACCCCAGATAGGGGACCGCTCGGCGCAGCATAAGGGCCACGTTCAAGGTGCTTTGGGGCTCAGTAACAAAGGTTCAATACCCCCGATTTCCAGTGCAGCACTGGCGCCTCGCCGGCAGTGACCTATATCGGCTAGTCCTCATTCATGCCATATAGATCATATCCTTATCGCAACTCCTGGCCCCGTCGGCCGCTCTGGAGGCCGGTCGGCCGGGCCAGCAGAATGCCTCCAGATCCATTGGGTAAGGAGCCGGTGATGGTGGTGCGGGCCGGCAGCGCCGGCGAACAAGGGCGCTGGTTCCTGCGGGCGCTGTGCAGCGGGATCCTGCTGCTGGCGCTGATGACAGCCTCCGGCTGCTCCCGGCTCGGGCGCGACGGCGGCAGGCCCGTTCCCCTGGGCACGGACCTGCCGGCCGGCCGCCTGCAGGAGGTGGCGCCACCAGCGGCGGTGCAGCAAGTGCGGCAGGCCCTCGATCAGCGCCGGCCCAGGCTGGCCATCACCGCGCCCCAGGACGGCAGCCTGATCCCTGACGGCAGCTGGACCCTGCGCCTCAGCGGCAGCGACTGGCCACTCACCGATGCCGGCCCGCTGGGCCTCGGGGCCCATCTGGCCGTGCAGGTGGACGACGGAGCGCCTCGGCGCCTCACGGACGACACCGGCGCTGGCGAGGGCTTCGATCTGGCCGTGCCGATGGAGCCCCTGGCCCCGGGCAGCCACCGCATCACGGTCACGGCCGTCAGGCCCTGGGGGGAGGTGGTGAAGAGCCCAGGGGCCTCGGCCCAGATCCGGGTGCACCGGGTGGCCGTCAACCCCCTCGGCCTGCCGCCCCCCGGCAGCCCCCAGTTAATCGTGGCCAGTCCGGCGGAACTGACTGGCGCCGAGCCGCTGCTGCTCGACTGGTTGCTGCTGGATGCACCCCTGCAGGGTCTGCGCGAGGGGGACGCCCGCTGGCGGCTGCGGGTGACGATCAACGGGGACAGTTTTCTGGTGGACCAGAACGCCCCGCTGTGGCTCAAGGGCTGGCGCAGCGGCAGCAACAGCCTGCTGATGGAACTGGTGGATGAGCGCGGCGAGCCCCTCAACCCGCCGTTCAACACTGTGGTGCGGGAGGTGGTCGTGGAGACTGGCGGTGCCCGTCCCCGCTGGCTAGGGGCACCGCTGAGCGAGCAGGAGCTGGCGCAGATGCTGGGCACAGCCCCGGCCGCAGCCCCCGAGGCCACCACCGCTGAGGAGCCCGCGGCGGCGCCCGAGCCTGTGCCCCAGGCGGTGCCGCCGGAGCAGGAGCCGGGGGTGGCGGCGGCGGAACCACAGGAGCAGGAGCAGGAACCTGAGGACCTGGCCCCACAGGCCAGTGCTTCCGTCGCCAGCGATCCTGATACCGATTCCGATCGCGCCGAGCAAGCTGCCGCCGAGCCCGATGGAGACCAGCCGGAGCCGGCGGAATGAGCGGCGACCCCATCTGGGCCTTGAGCTTCAGTGCCGGCGGCGAGTCCCTGCTGCAGCCGCTGTGGCAGGCAGGGCTGCTCACAGCCCCGCCGCTGTGTTGTGGTGATCCCGCCCTGGCGGGCTGCCTGCGGGAGCACTGGGACGACGCCCGCGGATTTGTGGTGGTGGGCGCCTGCGGTCTGGTGGTGCGGCTGGTGGCCCCACTGCTGAGTGGCAAACAGCAGGATCCGGCCGTTGTGGTGCTCGATCCCCAGGGCCGCTTTGTGATTCCGCTGCTGGGGGGCCATCAGGCCGGGGGCGAAGCGCTCAGCCAGCAGGTGGCAGCCGTGCTGGGCGCCGAGGTGGTGAGCACCGGCAGCAGCAGTGGCCGGCAACGGCTGGCCCTGGACAGCTTCGGCCGGGCCTGGGGCTGGCGGCGGAGCGGCGGCGGCGACTGGACGGGCCTGATGAAGCGTGCGGCCCATCTGGAGGGGCCAGTGGTGAGCCAGAGCGCCGGCAGCCGGCGTTGGCAGCAGCTGCAGGCCACCGCCGCTCTGAGCCTGCGACAGGCCGGCGATTCGCCCGAGGAGGAGGAGGCGGATCTGCGGATCACCGTTCACGCGGGGCCGGGCTGCCGCTGGCATCCCCCCGGGCTGTGGTTGGGACTGGGCTGTGAGCGGCACACCAGCCTGGGGCTGCTGGAGCGGCTGGTGGACGGGCGCCTGGAGCAGCTGCAGCTGGCCCCCGAGGCCGTGGCCGGACTGGCGAGCATCGATCGCAAGTCCGACGAACCCGCCCTTCTGGAGCTGGCCCGGCGCCGCCACTGGCCGTTGCGCTGGTTTGCGGCGGCCGAGCTGGCCGCCGTGGCGGTGCCCACGCCCTCAGCGGTGGTGGCGGCCGAGATGGGCACGGCCAGCGTGGCCGAGGCGGCCGCACTGCTGGCGGCAGGCCCCGAGCCGCGCCTGCTGGCGGAGAAGCAGGTGCTGCACGCCACCGCGGGGGAGCGGGGAGCCGCCACCCTGGCGATCGCCCATGCCAACGGTCAGTGGGCGCCGCAGCGCGGCCACCTGCACCTGGTGGGCAGTGGCCCGGGGCGGCTGGATCTGCTCACCCCCGATGCCCGCCGGGCCCTCGCCGAGGCCACGGTGTGGGTGGGCTACGGGCTCTACCTGGATCTGCTGGAGCCCCTGCGCCGGGCCGACCAGCTGCGCTGCGACGGCCAGCTCACCGAGGAGCGGGCGCGCTGCGCGCTGGCGCTGGAACTGGCCAGCCAGGGGCTGAACGTGGCCCTGGTGTCCTCCGGTGACAGCGGCATCTATGCCATGGCGGGGCTGGCCCTGGAACTGTGGCTGCGGCAACCCGGCGATGGCCGGCCCGGGTTCGCGGTGCATCCCGGGATCTCCGCCCTGCAGCTGGCCGCCGCCCGGGTGGGCGCTCCGCTGATGCACGACTTCTGCACCATCAGCCTCAGCGACCGGCTCACCCCCTGGGACGTGATTGAGCAACGGCTGCGGGCGGCGGCCGCAGGCGATTTCGTGGTGGCGCTCTACAACCCGCGCTCGCGGGACCGCCACTGGCAATTGGGCAGGGCCCAGGAGATCCTGCTGGCGAAGCGCCCCGGATCCACGCCGGTGGTGCTGGCCCGCCAGCTGGGACGCGATGACGAGCGGGTGAGCGTGCACAGGCTGGAGGCCCTGCCGATCGATCAGGTGGACATGCTCACCCTGGTGCTGGTGGGCAACAGCACCAGCACCAGCAGCGAGCGCTGGGTGGTGACGCCGCGGGGGTACCCAGGCGCCGAACTCACTGGCAAGTCGGGATGACAGGATTCGAACCTGCGGCCCCTTCGTCCCGAACGAAGTGCGCTACCAAGCTGCGCTACATCCCGATGCAGCGACTTTAGGGGATGGGGCGGCCGCAGCAGCTGTTGAGGTTCCTGTCCCGGCCATCCCCCCTGATCCGCGGGGAGCCATTTCTAAAGTCAGCCTCAACCCTTCTGCCGGCCCACTCCGGGTCCCTGCCGCCGTGCTCAAACCCGACTGGCTGCGCGTCAAGGCCCCCCAGCGCGAGCGCATCGGCGCCGTGGCCGACCTGCTGCTGGACCTGAAACTGAACACCGTGTGCCAGGAGGCCAGCTGCCCGAACATCGGCGAGTGCTTCGCCGGCGGCACCGCCACCTTTTTGATCATGGGGCCCGGCTGCACCCGGGCCTGCCCCTACTGCGACATCGACTTCGACAAGAGCGTCCGCAGCCTGGATCCCACCGAGCCGGAGCGGCTGGGGGAGGCGGTGCTGCGTCTGGGCCTGCGTCACGTGGTGATCACCGCCGTGAACCGCGACGACCTGGCCGATGGCGGCGCCAGCCAGTTCGTGGCCTGCATCGAGGCGGTGCGGCGGCGCTCACCCGCCACCACCATCGAGCTGCTGATCCCCGACTTCTGCGGCAACTGGGACGCCCTGGCCGCCGTGATGGAGGCAGCTCCGCACGTGCTGAATCACAACATCGAAACCGTGCCCAGGCTCTACCGGCGGGCCCGGCCCCAGGCCATCTACGAACGCTCCCTGGAGCTGCTGCAGAGGGTCCACGAGGGCTGGCCACGCGCTTACACCAAATCCGGTCTGATGGTGGGGCTGGGCGAGAGCGATACCGAGGTACAGGAGGTGATGGCCGACCTGCGCCGGCACCGGGTTGATATCGTCACCATCGGCCAGTACCTCTCACCGGGGCCCAAACACCTGCCGGTGGATCGCTTCGTGAGCCCCGAACAATTTGAGGGCTACCGACTCCATGGCGAGCAGGACCTGGGGTTCCTGCAGGTGGTGAGCAGTCCGCTCACCCGCAGCAGTTATCATGCCGCAGATGTGCGGCGGTTGATGCGTGAGCATCCGCGCTAAAAACCTGGCGCGAGTAGAACCGCGCCAGGTTTCTCCACAGACGCCTGCTGATCTGCCCAGATCCCAGTGACTAAATCTGATCTGGGCGTGTTCATGGGCCTTGACCAAGCCAAAATCCATCCATACCTCGTTGCTTAAGCAGACGCTGCTGCTGCCCTCCTCGCCGATCGAGTGGCTGCCGGCCTACCACGTGATGTTCTCCCTGCTGGAGCTACCGGCTAAGCTAAACTTTGAGCTCTTTCTGAATCCGAGCTGCCGTAAGAATTCACGGAGCGAGAAGGGTTTTGATCAGCGGATGAAGGCGAAGGCTTCCGCGAAGTGGTTGGGGCTGCAGCTGCTGTACGCCTACTGCGAGGGCAACTCCACCTCCCGCAAGATCGAGAGGGCCTGCTGCGAGGAGACCGCATTCCGGGTGCTGAACGCCAACCAGCAGCCGGACCACAATCGTATCAGTGAGTTTCATCGCCGCCACTTGGGTGCCCTGCAGACATTGTTTCTTCAGGTGCTGCGGCTCGGCCTGAAGCCGGGAATCGTGAACCTGGCCATGTGGCGATGGGTAGAACCAAGGTTTGGAAGGTCGCGCCTTAACCCGTCGCGGCCTCACACCTCATAGGCCACTGACCAACCTGCTGAAACACAACATCTACGCCAAAAGCAAAGCCCATTCCACTAGGGAGGGTCTGGATAACTACCATCCTAAAAATGGTCGCAAGACAGGGACACGAGTCTCACCGCTAGGTGTCTCCGAAAACCTTGATTCTCCACCCCGCCTTAGAAGACTAACGCGAAGCAACCGCTATCGAAGAAATAAGGGCGATGGCCCTTCCCAGCAGAGCATGCGTCCCGACATACAACAAAAGCAGATGTCTTTCACGTTCTCGATACCAGAAGAGGCGATCGCGATTCCACCGGAGATCATTCAGCGAGTTGTCAAGTTTTGATTGTTTCTTCTGCAGCAACTCATCCTGGGATCTCACGACCTGATAATGATTTTCCAGCCTCCCAAGAGCATCCTGCACTAAATCCATGGAATCATCGAGCTGGCGCTGACTATCTTGCAATGATGTAGTAGTCGCTTGGCATCTTGCTCGAAGCTGATCGCACTCCGCCACCAGATGCTCCTTCTCCTCAAGCAGCTCTTCTCGCCCACGCGTGAGCTCTTCAATCTGAATCTCGTATTCTGACATCCGTCCCAACAATGTCTCTCGTACTGCTTCTGCTTCCGCTCGCTCCTTCTTGATCGCATCCCGCTCCGCCTTCAGATGCTTCTTCTCCTCAAGCAGCTCTTCTCGTCCACGCGTGAGCTCTTCAATCTGAATCTCGTATTCTGACATCCGTCCCAACAATGTCTCTCGTACTGCTTCTGCTTCCGCTCGCTCCTGCTTGATCGCATCCCGCTCCGCCTCCAGATGCTTCTTCCCCTCAAGCAGCTCTTCTCGTCCAAGCGTGAGCTCTTCAATCTGAATCTCGTATTCTGACATCCGCGCAGCCGCTTCATCTCGACTGAGAATCAATTCATCCCTCTGCATAATGACATCAGCGTGCTCGGAGAGGAGATACTGATGCTTGGATGCAGCCATAGAAAGCTGGTGAGCGAACTCTTCCAATTCTTTTTGCCTTTTGGCCTGCAACACCGCCCTCAGTGCTTTAACTTTTCTCTCAAGAACTGAAATGCACTGTTCATTCGCAGAGAGCTGCCAAGCAATTGGACTGGAGTCCAGCGCCCCAAGATGACTCACTTTAGCTGAGTCAGAAAAATAGACCTGGGAACTACAGCTCGAAAAAGTAGGGTAGAAAAGAAGCTGAAAGTCTTCCCGATAAAAGTCGTTTACCAAATCCAATGTTGCTTGGGAAAGCATTTGGATTGAGGGCGATGGCCCATGCCAAAAGTCAACGCTCCTATTGCGTTCACCCACTGGGGCTGGAGGCTGCAGACTATCGGGGTTATAAAACTCGCAGATGGCGTCGAGCCCGGCCTCGTAGCGAAAGATCCTGCACGGCAAGTCTCTCGACAAGAACTGCATCATCGGCCTTAGGTGATTGTCAGCATGATGGGGATTCAACGTCGTGAGACGCAACTGTTCAATAACCCAAGGCTCAAATCCCAGGCCTCCTTCACCCTTAGAGGCTCTTCTCTGCGTCCATCTATATTCAGATACAAGCCTATCATAAGGATTGCGCACGATCGTAAACACCTCATCGATCTTATTAAGATCGATGAGAGAGAGCAGGGATTTGCTAGTCAAATGTTGAGGTGAGGCAAGTAGCGCCTCTTGGGGGAGTAGGCCGGTCGTTTGCAGGAGAACGTTATACCCATCTTGACGGAAAGATTCTACGAGGGAGCTTCCACCGCACTTTGGAATATGAATATAGAGGATATTCCTACGTTCCTTGGAGAATATCGGCATGACTTGCAGCGATTAATAGCAGGACTTAATCCTAGCGCTTACCAGGAGCTTACTTTGGAGATTGCCGACTCCCATAGTCGGCCACCACAGCACGGTAGCCGCCAGCCATAGGAGGCTGCTTGGCTGGAGCTTAATCACGATTTTGTATTCGAAGATACTGATGATGCAATAACTTTAGAAGAGAAGCGCTTGCCCTGCCAACAGAGTACTTACTTGCGGCATACAAAGCCTCATTCTTCATGCTCGCAATCATTTCCTTATGCTCCAAGACAGACAACAACATTTCAGCAGCACTAATCCAATCCGATGTGTCAACAATAAGTGAATTACGTTTATGCACTGCATATTCATTCGCACCGCCCTGCTGGGGCAGCATAGGAATGCATCCACAGGCCATGGCCTCTAGACCGGTTCTGCCAAAAGCTTGATAATCAGAAAGATCAACAAAGAAGGTAGATCGAGCGAGGATCTTGGCAACACCTTCTCTTACAAGCACGCCATGATTAATGTAAGCAAAGTCTATCGGTAGGTCATTTTTCAGTTGATCCAACTCGCCTTCGCAGCCAAATATTTCAATCATGACATCGTCCGGTCGGGCATGAAATAGATGTCGCAAGAATTGCATCGTTCTTGCGGCTCCTCTTCGAGGAGTTTTTGGGCCTGATCATTGCAGAAATAACGCAAGGGCCTCCACCGCTATTGTCCGAAGTCCTAGGCTTATAAACAGTATGGTCAAGACTTGCTTCTACTCGCCTAACTTTAATTCCGTGGCGACTGTTGACAATATTAGCAAGCCAATCAGTCTTTGCAAAGGCAACAATACCAGGGATCAAATCGTAGGATTCTAGGGCCTCTGCGTATTCAGTCGATCCTTCCGGGCTAAACCAAGGTTCATAGTCCTGAATATAGTACGCAGGCAGCGAATGCGGATTTCTGTCAATTATATCACGCACCATACGCACAGAATTGTAGATAGTAGCAATAACAACATCAAAGCCACTGCACTTGACATGGAGGTTCTCCTGGTTAAAGGGAAGAAGCAGCTTTTCTATGTCATCAATTGAAGCGTAGTTTGCAATGTACATTCTTAGATGCTTGTCCAATATTGCAACTCTTACATGAATGCCAAGATTCCTGAGGCCAATAGCCTCTTGTATGACAGAATGTATTCCTCCCCCATGCCCCTTGCAGGGAAGTACAAACAAGACACTGATGCCACCAAATGAAGTAGAAACATGTGGCCTAGACATGACTAGGCCGACGGATCTTCTCTCCTTAAGATATGTTCCAATCAGCTCTCTCATTTCCCGCAAGATCACATTTGTCTTGAGTTGGGACACCAGTTCAAGAACTTTCTGCTCGCCGTGCTTGCGATTAAGAGCCTCTCTTCCGTATTTCGAAAGCTCCTTTTTTCGCTCTGCCCCAAAACTCTTCGACTTTGCATGTAATATATAGACATCATCGGCCACGGCTATATTATATCCTGACTCCAATGTCCTTATGCAGAAGTCATTCTCCTCGCCATATCCTACGGGGAAATTAGATTCATCCAATATTCCTACACACTGAATAACTTCTTGTTTGATGAGATAACAGAATCCGTTAACTATAGGCACAAGGGGATAACAACGTTTTGAGACCACTCTAACAAGCCTTGCCATCTCCTCAACATGCATTCCTTTCGGCAACTCATTGACAGCAAACATGCCGCTTGTATCGTATAAATCAGGAACACTTTGCCATGATGCTGCATTAGACAGAGGACCCACTACCCCAATATTTGGCGATGATTCTGCACAGCGGACAAGCCTATCGATCCAGCCATCGGAAACGATAGTATCGCTATTCAAGACGATGACATACTTTGAAGAAGACAAACTTAGGCCGACATTCACAGACGCTGTATAACCTATGTTGACTTTGTTCTCGATAACCCTAAGCATGGAGATGTTTGCTTGCATACCTCGTAGCATCGATGACGTCTCTTCATCTGAGCCATCATTGATAACAGTTATGCGGCAAGGCAATGATCGCCATGCGCTCGCAATACTTTCAATGCATTTTCGGGCATATTGTGGGGCATTAAAGACTGGGACGATAATATCAACGACTGGATCAGCGTCTTCGGCAACAAATCTGGATCTCAGTATTTTGACGTATTTCGCGAGAAGAGGCTCTAGATCCGACATCCTTGATGCCGCTAGCTCATACAGATCAAGCGCATAAATAGTATCGCCTCGTCCGATTGCACGATTGGCCTCCGCAATGCAATCAAGCGTCATATCTGAAGATACTAGATTGACCATGCACCAAGTTAGCCAAGTGCCCCTTCATTTAAACCTTACGGCCCTATAATTAACTTACGCCGTCGACCAATGATGGCTGGATTGGAGTTGCAGGCAGACCCAAGGGCCTGCGTTCAAGATAGTCAAAGTGAGGTCAAGCGATCTGTGTCTCTAAGCAGAGCATAAAGACAACTCATGGCCCACAACACAAAATGAACGGGGAACTGTCATGCGATGGCAACCTCCCGCTCCGCGAGGCCCACGGTGGCCGTTTCGCTGGGGGGCACCAAGAGCTTGAAGCGCTGCTTCCAGCGGGACCAGTCGGCAAGGATCTGGGCGGCGCGGATGCTGCCGGTGCTCTCCAGGTGGCGCGCCAGCAGGGGCTTGAGGATCGCCTCCTGCTCAGGGGTGGTGAGGTCTGCGATCGACACCGTGTCGGGGTTCACGCGTGGGGCCAGGCCGTCCTGTTCATCGAGGATGAAGGCCACCCCGCCGGTCATGCCGGCGGCCAGGTTGCGGCCGGTGCTGCCCAGCACCACCACCACGCCACCGGTCATGTACTCGCAGCAGTGGTCGCCAGCGCCCTCCACCACCGCCACGGCGCCGCTGTTGCGCACGGCGAAGCGCTCGCCGGCACGCCCGAGGGCGAACAGTTCGCCGCCGGTGGCGCCATAGAGGCAGGTGTTGCCCAGGATCACCTGGCTGCCGGGGTCGATCCCGCCGGCGTGGGGCACCACGGTGATGCAGCCGCCGTTCATGCCCTTGCCCACGTAGTCGTTGGCGTCGCCCACCAGGTGCAGGTTCATGCCCTGCAGCAGGAAGGCGCCGAAACTCTGGCCGGCGGCCCCCTCAAAACGCAGGTCGAGCTGGCCGAGGAAGCCCTTGTTGCCGTGGCGGGCGGCGATCTCGCCGGCCAGCCGGGCACCCACGCTGCGGTCGGTGTTGATGATCGCCAGGCTGCGATCGACCTGGCCATGGCTCTCGATGGCGGCCATCAGCTCGGCATCGGCCAGCAGGCGGTCCTCCAGGATCGGGCCGTTGGAGTGGGCCACGCTGGCCTGAGCCAGCCAGCTGCGGTCGGCGGCAGCCGGCAGCTCATCGAGCAGGCAAGAGAGATCCACGGCGCTGGTTTTCGCCAACGCCACCTCCCGCGGGGCCAGCAGCTCGTTGCGGCCGATCAGTGCATCCATGCTGGCCACCCCCAGCACACTCATCAGCTGGCGCACCTCCTCGGCCACGAACAGGAAGAAATTCACCACGTGCTCGGGGATGCCGGTGAACCGCCGGCGCAGGGCCTCCTTCTGGCTGGCCACGCCCACCGGGCAGTTGTTGGTGTGACAGACGCGGGCCATGATGCAGCCTTCGGCGATCATGGCCACCGATCCGAAGCCGTATTCCTGGGCCCCCAGCAGTGCGGCGATCACCACGTCCCAGCCGGTCTTGAGGCCACCATCAGCGCGCAGCAGCACCCGATCGCGCAGGCCGTTCTCCAGCAGGCTGCGGTGCACTTCGCTGAGGCCCAGCTCCCAGGGGCTGCCGGCGTGCTTGATCGAGCTCAGGGGCGAGGCGCCGGTGCCGCCGTCGTGCCCGGAGATCTGGATGACGTCGGCGTTGGCCTTGGCCACCCCGGCGGCGATGGTGCCGATGCCGATCTCGGCCACCAGCTTCACGCTCACCTTGGCGGCGGGGTGCACCTGGTGCAGGTCGTGGATCAGCTGGGCCAGATCCTCGTGAACCCCGCGCCGAGTGTGCCACCCGGGTGGTGCCGGCCTACCTGG
>JAWOBH010000133.1:0-2593 GCA_046498125.1 Prochlorococcaceae cyanobacterium
GCCGCTGCCGGGGGCGTAGCCGTTCGCCAGCAGGGACTCCACGATCAGTTCCGCCATGCCGGCGTTGTAGAGGGGGCCGTAGCGGCCGTCAGCCGACACCGCCACCACGGTGAGGTTGCGCAGGTTCACCAGCAGGCCCAGCCAGGCGAGGGGACGACGCACGCGCCAGGTGTCCACCCAGCGCCAGAAGCGCGCCAGCCAGCGCCCTTCGGTGAGCGGCTGGTTGCTGATCGAGTAGGGCATCAGCCCGCGCAGGATGGCGATGTCATCCGGCAGGGCCGCCGCCAGACGGCGCAGGAAGTCTTCCCCCTCCGGCAGGGCCTGCTGGGAGGCCTGGCCGATGCCGTCGAGATACACCACCCAGCGCCGCAGCGGGCGCCCGGCCGTCACGGGCGCTGCCAGGGCACCCAGGGACGGGGCCCGCTCCTGGGCATCACCGAACCAGCCGGCCCACCAACCCAGGGCCTCCATCGGGGCCAGGAAGGCGGCGATCAGAAACAGCACCAGGCCGATGCCGATCAGATCCACCGCCAGCCCGAAGCTGCGCACCAGGGCCCCACGGGCCAGGGCCAGCAGCAGACCGGTGCCGGCCAGCACCACGGCCAGCAGCAGCACCAGGGCGCCGAGCAGCCAGCGGCGGTGGCGGCGCAACCAGAGCCTCATCGCGGCCTCATCGCAGAGAGCGCGGGCCGGGGCCGCTGGCGAGCAGGTCGCGCACGGCGCGACGGTTGTGCACCAGATCCACGCCCGCCACCCGGTTGAGCAGACCGCGGCCCAGACGCATCAGCGGCTGACCGGCGCGGCGCTGCAGCACCAGCATCACCAGCCAGCCACCGATCAGGGCGGCAAAGGCCTGCCAGCTGCCCAGGCCGGCCACCTCCACCAGGGCCACCACGAAGGCGGTCGCCGTCCACAGGGAGAGCAGGGTGAGCCAGGGCACACCGAGGTAGGGCAGGGCGCCGAGAAAAGCGAGCAGCTGGGGGGCATGGGCCACCCCCAGGGCCAGCACGATGGCCGAGGGAGCCACAGCCACACCGAAGGCCAGCCGGGCCACCAGCCAGGTGCTCAGGGCCCAGAACAGAAAGCCAACCACCAGCAGGATCGCCTCCACCACCAGAGACAGGGCGAAGCGAATCGGTGTCACCCGGTTCACGAACAGGATGAAGGCGTGGCCGATGCCCTGGGAGAGCGCCGCCAGCAGGGCGATCAGCACCCCCCACCAGGCGGGCACCTGGCCAGCTGAGAGCATCCGGTAGCCGTCGGGGTGGAGGCGCAGGCTGTGGCTCACCAGGTTGGTGAAGGTGTCCATCACAGGGGGCGAGGGCGGGGGTGACGGCGTGCGCGGACTACTTGATGCCGATCACCATCGAATCCGGTCCCACCAGCGGCTGCACCCGGGCCTGGGAAAAGCCGGCCTCCTGCATCCAGGCGCAGCAGTCGGATCCTGTGTAGTCAAAGCCGCCGGGGGTCTCGATCAGCATGTTCAGGCTCATCATCAGCCCGAAGGCGTTGCTGGAACGCTCGTCGTCAATGAGGGCCTCATAGACCACGAGAGCGCCGCCAGCCGGGAGGGCAGCGAACGCCTTGGCGATCAGCATCTTCTTGGTGGGCAGATCCCAGTCGTGGAGGATGTGACCCATCAGCACGACATCCGCCCTGGGCAGATCCTGCTGGAAGAAGTCGCCCGGCACGAACGACAGGCGATCCGCCAGTGCCAGGCCGTTGACGTACTCCTCGAAGATCGGGGCCACCTCGGGCAGATCGAAACCGAACCCCTGCAGGTGGGGATTGGCCAGAGCGATCTGAACCGCCAGGTCACCCTGGGCGGTGCCGATGTCCACGAAGGTGCGGTGGTTCTGCCAGGGGAAGCACTGGGCAATCGTGATGTTGGCGCCACGGCTCACGCCCGTCATGGCCGCCAGAAATTCCTTCAGACGGGCCGGATCCGCATAGATCGTTTCAAACAGGCCGGCACCGCCGCTCTTCAATTCGTTCTGGGGCTGGCCGGTGCGCAGGGCCTCGGTGAGGTGGGCCCAGGAGGGATAGAGGCGATGGTTGGCCATCTCCAGAATCCCCCCGATGTAGGCGGGCTTGTGGCGATCCAGGAAGAGGTCGGTCTCGGCCGTGTTCGCATAGCTAGCTCCCGTCCTTTGCAGGAAGCCGAGGGCCACGAGGGCATCGAGAAAATCGCGCGCTGAGCGCGGGTGCAGGCCCAGACGAGCGCTGAGGGCATCGAACGGCTCAGGACCGCGGGCCAGCTCGGTGAACACCCCCATCTCGATGGCGCTCAGCAGCACCTTGGACGACCAGAACGCAAACCCCGTCTGCAAGATCGTCTCGGGATTCGGTTGACTCTGCATCGGCCTCCGGATGGTGGGACTGATCGATTCGAGGAATTGATCCTGGCGGATCGCCATCAGCTCACCGAGCCGCAGCAGGTGCTCAGGGCCCAGAACAGAAAGCCAACCACCAGCAGGATCGCCTCCACCACCAGAGACAGGGCGAAGCGAATCGGTGTCACCCGGTTCACAAACAGGATGAAGGCGTGGCCGATGCCCTGGGGGAGCGCCGCCAGCAGGGCGATCAGCACCCC
>JAWOBH010000281.1:0-4416 GCA_046498125.1 Prochlorococcaceae cyanobacterium
CTGGTGCTGGTGAAGCTCGACTGGCTGATGGGCAGCCGCGCCGATGCCTCCCGCCCCTGGAGCTGGTATTCCCAGGCCGCCGCCGGCGGCGGCCTGGGAATACCAGCTCCAGGGGCGGGAGGCATCGGCGCGGCTGCCCATCAGCCAGTCGAGCTTCACCAGCACCAGCTCTCCCAACGCCCCGTCGGCCAGCAGCGCCTGCAGCTGCTGGAACAGCGGCACGGCCCGGTATTCGAAGTCCACCGCCACCGTGAGGCCGCGGGCCATCGCCAGCCGCTGCAGCTCCTCGGCCTGGTCGGCGTTGAGGGCCACCGGCTTCTCCAGCAGCAGATGCCTGCCCGCCTCCAGGGCCCGCAGGGCCAGCCCGTGGCGCGGTTCGGGTGGGGTGGCGATCACCACCGCCTCCACCGCCGGATCGTCCAGCAGGGCGTCGAAATCGCTGTGCCCGCTCAGACCGGTCTGGCGACAGGCGGCCTCCAGGCGCTCGGCCCGGGGGTGCCAGAGGGCCACCGGCTCGGTGCCGCTGCAGGCGCGCAGGGCCGGCAGATGCACCCTTTCGCCGAAGCCCAGGCCGGCGATCGCCACCTTCAGGGGCTTGCCGCTGAGGCCGCTGCTGCTGGTCATGGAGCGCTGGGTCAGGGTTCAGCCAGCCTGCAACAGCGGCGCCGCCGCCTCACAGCTCTCGCGGATCACGGCCACCAGCAGGGGGTCGCCCTCGACGGGCTGCTACTCGGAGCGGAAGCGGGGAACGCCGTTCACCGAGGTGTCGCGGTAGAGGTTCTGGCCGCAGTCGATCTCCATCACGTAGAGGTCACCCAGCCGGGGGCGCTCCTCCTCCCCGCCGGTGGCGGGCTGGAAGCGGCTGAGCACGCTGAGGTTGCCGCCACGGCTGAGGCGCAGGCTGCCGGCATCCCACCACTGGCGACCCGCCTCGCTGGGGGGAACTTCGCGCCAGTCCACCGGGGCGGCGAGCGCGGCGGTCGGCGCCAGCAGCACCGCCACGACCAGGGCCAGGCCCAGCAGCCAGCGCCGGGTGTGCATCAGGGCGGGGGGGATCAGGGTTCGGCGGTTCACGGCACTGGTGGTGACGGGGGCTGGGACGGTGGCGGCGGGGCTTGGGCGGCGTTCAGGCCGGCACCAGCTCCCGGCAGCCATGAATCCGCAGCAGGCTGGTGAGGGTGGCGCGCAGCTTGGTGCGGTCCACGATCACGTCCACAAAGCCGTGGTCGCGGAGGTATTCGGCGGTCTGGAAGCCCTCAGGCAGCTTCTCGCGCAGGGTCTGCTCGATCACGCGGCGGCCTGCGAAGCCGATCAGGGCCTTGGGTTCCGCCAGGATCAGGTCACCGAGCATGGCGAAGCTGGCCGTCACCCCGCCGGTGGTGGGGTGGGTGAGCAGGGGGATGTAGAGCAGTTCGGCCTGGCGGTGCCGCTGCAGGGCCCCGGAAATCTTGGCCATCTGCATCAGGCTCAGCATCCCCTCCTGCATGCGGGCGCCGCCGGAGGCGCAGACGATCAGAACCGGCAGGCGCCGACTGGTGGCCAGCTCGATCAGTCGGGTGAGCTTCTCGCCCACCACCGAGCCCATCGAGCCGCCCATGAAGCGGAAGTCCATCACCCCCAGCGCCAGCGGCAGGCCGCTGCTGCGGCACAGGCCGGTGACCACCGCGTCCCGCAGGCCGGTGCTGTGCTGGCTGTCGCGGATGCGGTCGGCGTAGCTGCGGCGGTCCTTGAAGGCCAGCGGGTCGGTGGGGGCCAGGTCGGTGTCGAGGGGCTCGAAGCTGCCGGGATCGGCGATCAGGCGGATGCGCTCCTCGCTGTGGATGCGGTGGTGGTAGCCGCAGCCCTTGCAGACGCTGGCATTGGCCACCAGATCCTTGCGGTACACCACCAGGCCGCAGTCGGGGCACTTGCTCCACAGGCCGCCACCCTCCTCCGGCTCCTGGGGGTTGCGCACGGCGGGGGCGTTCTTGCGGCGGTCGGCGAACCAGTCGAACAGCGACATGGGAAGGGCGCCGCCGGGGCGCCGGGCACGGGTTCACTCCATTAAAGAGCTGAGCGGGGCAAGAGCTGAGCGGGTCGGGAGCACAGCGGGGGTGCGGGCGGCCGGCGTCAGACCGGCAGCAGCAGCTCCCCCAGCCAGGTGAGCCAGAGATCCCGTCCCAGCAGCCAGACGGCGGCGCCGCCGGCGGCCAGGAAGGGGCCGAAGGGGAAGGGCTGCTGCCGGCCCAGCCGGCCGCTCAGGCGACCGAGGCTCCCCACCAGGGCGCCGCTGAACACGGCCAGCACCACGGTGAGGCCCAGACCGGTGAGCCCCAGCCAGGCGCCCAGCAGGGCGGCCAGCTTGGCGTCCCCCAGCCCCAGGGCCGGTTTGCCCACCAGCCGCTCCCCCAGGGCGCTCACCGCCTCGAATCCCACCAGGCCCACCCCCGCCGCCAGCAGGTGGTGGAACAGCAGCTCCCGGCCCACGGCCGCGCCCTGGCTCCAACCCAGCAGGGCCGTGCAGGCCAGGCCCAGCAGCAGGCCGATGCGGCAGAGGGACTCGGGCAGCCAGAGGCGGTCCAGGTCGATCAGGGTGAGGGGAATCAGCCAGCTCAGCAGCAGCCAGCCGGCCAGCACCAGCAGCAAGGGCTGGGGGTCCGGTCCCATCGTCCCGGGCCGGGCCGCCAGGGCCGCCACCCACAGCCCCGCCGTGAGCAGTTCCACCAGGGGGTAGCGCGCGGCGATGGCGGCGCCGCAGTGGCGGCAGCGACCGCGCAACCACAGCCAGCCCAGCACCGGCAGGTTCTCGAACCAGGCCAGAGGGGTGCCGCAGCGGGGGCAGTGGCTGCCGGGCCGCAGCAGCGACTCCTGTCGCGGCAGTCGCCAGGCCACCACGTTCAGGAAGCTGCCGACACAGGCGCCCAGCAGGGCCGCCAGCATGGGCAGTGCGGGGATGGCGGCAGGGGGGGGAAGCACGGTGCCGTCAGCGGCTGCGCGGCATGCGCAGGCGCGAACCGGCCCGGGCCACTGGCCGCCCCTGCAGCAGCTCAACGGGAACGAACTGTTCGTCGGGCAGCAGCACCGGCGGCTCGAACACCACCCGGCCGCGGTGGCCCTGCAACACCACACCGCAAGGTTCGGCACCGAAGGGACAACCCTCCTGGTAGCGGTGGATCACCTGGCGGGCCTGCAGAAACACCTGCTGACTGTTGATCCGATCCAGACGCAGGCCTGGCGGCGAGGCCGAAGCCGCTCCCGCGATCGGAAACGACGGCAGGCCGGGTGGGGGCGGTGCTGGGGTGTGCTGGGGCGGGGTGTTGGTGATGGCCTCACCGACTCCGGTTCGCGCCCCAGATTAGGGGTGAACCGCACTGCTGGCTGGACAGGATGGCTGGACAGGATGGTGGGATCAGTGGAGCTTCTTTTTCTCCTCGATCATGCGGTGAATGATCGGGGTGAGGATCAGCTCCATGGCGAAGCTCATCTTGCCGCCGTTCACCACGATGGAGGTGGGGCTGGACATGAAGGAGTCGTGGATCATGTCGAGCAGGTAAGGGAAGTCGATCCCCCACTTCTCCCGGGCCCCCTTGCGGAAGTGGATGATCACGAACGACTCATCGGCCGTGGGAATGCTGCGGATCTGGAAGGGGTTGGAGGTGTCCACGGTGGGCACCCGCTGGAAGTTGATGTCGGTGCGGCTGAACTGGGGACAGATGTGGTTGATGTAGTCGGGCATGCGGCGCAGGATCGTGTCCACGGTGGCCTCGGCCGAGTAGCCGCGCTCGGCGTTGTCGCGGGCGATCTTCTGGATCCACTCCAGGTTGGTGATCGGCACCACGCCCACCAGCAGATCCACCAGTGAGGCCACGTCGTAGCCCTCGCCCACCACGCCGCCGTGCAGGCCCTCATAGAAGAGCACATCCGTGCCCTTGGGAATCGGTTCCCAGGGGGTGAACTGACCGGGCTCGAGGCTGGTGCCCAGCCGTTCGTTGTGCTCCGTCGCCTCCTCGGGGGAGTGCAGGTAGTAGCGCTTCTCGCCGCTGCCGCTCTCGCCGTAGCTGCGGAACAGCTCTTCGAGCTTGGTGAAGATGTTGGCCTCGGGGCCGAAGTGGGAGAAGGTTTCGCCGCGGGCGATCGCCGCCGCCATGGCCTCCTTCATCGGCCCGCGCTCATAGCGGTGGTAGCTGTCGCCCTCCACCACCGCCGGAGTGATGCCCTCGCGCGTGAAGATGTACTCGAAGGCCCGCTTCACGGTTGTGGTTCCCGCGCCTGAGGAACCGGTGACGGCCACAACCGGGTGACGCTTCGACATGGCGCGGGGGAGGGGAGACTGTGGGCGAGTTTGGCAGGTCGCCGGGACCCCCCCAGCGGTTGCGCGGCCAGAGCAGCGGCCTCAGCTCTCCAGAGTCCGCAGCAGCTGCTCACCCATCGCCTGGC
>JAWOBH010000161.1:0-12691 GCA_046498125.1 Prochlorococcaceae cyanobacterium
ACGCTGTGCCCCATCGCCGCGGCCACCACCTTGGGTGGCAGGTCGCAGATCACGTGGGCCCGGTGTGCGTAGCCATGGCGGCAGGAGTAGGGCACGAGCTTCTCGCCTTTGGCCTCGTAGTCCCCGCGCAGCTGTTGCCAGAGTGAGCGGCGTTGCAGGTACTGCCTGAGGTCGTTGCCGGCAAAACCAGCACGCATGGGCGGGAGCTTGTCGTGGGCGAAATGCTCGGCCAGCTTCCACTCAGCGGCCCAGTCATCGCAGGGCAGCAGCCGCAGAGTGCGGGGTTTGGTCTTGCCGCGGGAGGCGACCTTTTCATAGGTGCACCACAGGCGCCCGTCCCGCAGCTGCATGTGATGCAGCTCCTCGGGGCGAAGGCCGTAGGCCGCCATCAGCTGGAAGCCAAGGCGCCAGCGCGGATCGGGGAGTGCTTCAACCAACGCCAGGATGTGCTCCACCTCCAGGGGAGTGGTGATGGCCTGAGGAGCGCGGGATCGACCCACATAGATCGTCAGATCCTGGGGCGGGTCCCATTCCTCACCCAGACGGCCCTCAGTGATCGCCCACCGCAGCAGAGCAGAGGTGATCTGCATCTGGATCTGCCGCGTGCGGCCCCCGGGCTTGTCTGCCCAGAGCCTTGCCAGGCCTTCCAGCAACTGCTTGGCGTTCTGCGGCGGAGAGGGCAGCGCCAAGGCCCCGAGCACGTGCTTCATGTGGTGTCGGTAGACCCGATGCCAGGTCGAGTCTTTGATCTCACCACTGAGCAGCTTGTGCTCACGGAAAGCCTGAATCAACTCGGACCATTCTTCGACGGAAAGAGGGGTGGAATCGGCGCTGGGCCTTGATCTGATGCCCGTACTTGCCACCAGGCGAGGGACATCCTCTGCATTCCTTTTCGCAGCCACCGCAACTTGTGGGCGAAGGATCTGGGCCACGCTGGCATCCGGATCGATCCCCTTCTGAAACTCCTCGTAGACATAAACGACAGCATCGCAGATTTCATTCACTTGATCGCACTGCCACGGAATCGGGAGCAGTACCTGTCGTCTCCTGCCTCCACCTGCGCCCGCGGCGATGTTCAAGCGGACGTGGCCTCGGTGGTTGAGCACCGTCCAACCCCTGCGGCAGCCGCGCTGAGACAGGGCGTGAGACACGACCGTCCTGATCGTCCCCTCCCAGTCACGGGCCAGCGCCATGTGAGACGTTTGGTGAGATGTTTGGCCCCAAAGCCTGGCACGGCCGAGCAGGCGCTGGAATCTGCTGGCAGGCCTAAAGCCAGTTGCAGCAAGGGATTTCAGCGGAAAACCCTGGCCAAGAAAGGAAGCGGGTGACCGGACTCGAACCGGCGACGTTCAGCTTGGGAAGCTGACATTCTACCACTGAATTACACCCGCATGAGATAAGCAACTGCAGGCCTGCAGTTGCTTATGGCTGAAGCCTAGCCGGCCAGGGCGGCGGCGCAGGCCGCCACCCCGGCACCCTGGGCGGCCTTGTGCAGCCCCAGCTCCTGCACGGTGGCCTCGATGGCGGCCACGGCGGTGAGCAGGTCGCGGTCGCACACGAAACCCAGATGACCGATGCGGAACACATGGCCCTTGAGGTGGTCCTGGCCGCCGGCCAGCAGGATGTCGAAGCGCTCCTTCACCCGCTTGCGCAGGGTCTCGGCGTCGATGCCCTCGGGAGCCACGGCGGTGATCGCCGGGCTGCCGTGGCCAGCGGCGGCATAGAGCGGCAGGCCCATGGCCGTCATCCCGGCCTGGGCGGCGGCGCGGTGGCGGGCATGGCGGGCGAAGATCGCCTCCAGTCCCTCCGCCTGCATCATTCCCAGCGCCGCCTCCAGGGCGAAGTAGAGACTCACCGCCGGTGTGAAGGGGTTGCTGTCCGCCTGCGCGGATTTGCGGTACTTGAGCAGGTCGAGATAGAACTTCGGCAGGTCGGAGCGCTTGGCGGCCTCCCAGGCCCGTTCGCTCATGGCCACGAAGGCCAGCCCCGGCGGCATCATGTAGCCCTTCTGCGAGCCCGAGCCGATCACGTCGATGCCCCAGGCGTCCATCGGGACGTTGCAGGCGCCCAGGCTGGTGACGCAGTCGGCGATGGTGAGCGCAGTGCCGTGGGCCTGCACGTGGCGGGCGATGGTTTCCAGGTCGTTGATCACGCCCGTGGAGGTTTCCGAGTGGGTGAGGATCACAGCCTTGATCGTCTTGGCCGTGTCGGCCTCCAGGGCGGCGCGGAAGGCCTCGGGATCGAGCGGCTGGCCCCACGCGGCCTTGATCACCTGCACGTCCAGGCCATAGGCCCTGGCCACCTTCACCCAGCGCTCACCGAATTTGCCGTTGTCCCCGCAGAGCACCGTGTCGCCGCGGCTGAGCACATTGATGATCCCGGCCTCCATGGCGGCGGTGCCGCTGCCGGTGATCACCAGCACGTCGTTGCTGGTCTGATGCAGCCACTTGAGCTGCTCGGTGGTACGGCGCACCACCGCCTGGAAGTCGGCGCTGCGGTGGCCGATCGGGTGCCTGCCCATGGCCTGCAGGACGGTTTCCGGCACCGGCGTGGGGCCGGGGATCATCAGGCTGAGCTTGTCCTGCATGGTGGAGGTGGCGGGGGCGAAGCGGGGTGGAGGAAGGCGCGCCCGGCGGCGCCGCGATCGACCACCATAAAAAACAGTGCAGGTCTGCCCCTCCGGTGAGTGCGCCCCTCCCCATGGCTGAGCCCGGGACCCGTCCGATCGGCTACACCCTGCCGGTGTGGACCGCCGCCGCGGCGCGGGCGGCGCTGCAGGAGCTGCGGCAGGAGCCGGTGGCCCGCGAGCAGCCCCTGCAGCTTGAAGCCGGTGCCGCCCCCGAGGCGATCCCGATCGAGGCGGTCGCTCCCCTGGCTGATGGCAGTGCCCTGGCCATGGCCCGTTGCGATCCCGGTGCCGGCGTGCTCGACCTCACCCGGGGCCTGTTGGTGTGGGTTCAGGCGCGCTGGCTCGAAGGCGCCGGTCCCTGGCTGGAGCTGGGGGCCGGAACCGGCGTGGGTGTGATCCAGGCCAGCGGCCAGGCCTGCCTGTCGGGCTATGCCCGCCGCCTGCTGGAGTGGAACCTGCGGCCCCTGGTACCCTCCGGCCGCCGCCTGGCCCTCGAACTCACCATTCCCGAGGGCCGCCGCCTGGCCGAACGCACCAGCAATGCCGCTTTCGGGGTGGTGGAGGGACTGGCTCTAATCGGCACCCAGGCCCGGGTGCAGCGCAGCGCCGCCCCCGAGCAGCTGGAGGAGGCCCTGGGGGCGCTGCGCCAGCGCGCCGCCGCCCCTGATTTCGGCGGCGATCTCGTGCTGGTGATCGGCGAGAACGGTCTCGACCTGGCGCCCCGGCTGGGCCTGCCAGCCGCGCTGCTGCTGAAGGCCGGCAACTGGCTCGGCCCGCTGCTGGTGGCGGCAGCCGAGGCCGGCGTGCGGCGGCTGCTGCTGTTCGGCGTGCAGGGCAAGCTGATCAAGCTGGCCGGCGGTATCTTCCACACCCATCACCACCTGGCCGATGGCCGCGCCGAGGTGCTCACCGCCCTGGCAGCCCTGGAGGGCCTGGCCGGTGCCGACCTGGCCCGCCTCCATGCCGCCGCCAGCGTGGACATGGCCCTCAGCGAGCTGGAGGGACAGCAGCCTGCATTGGCGACGCGGTTGCGCTCCCGCATCGCCGCCGCGATCGAGCAGCGCAGCCAGGCCTACCTGCGCAGCCATGGTCAGAGCGGCCCGATGGTGGTGGGGGCGGCCCTGTTCGACCGACGCCGGCGGCTGCGGGCCTGGGGGCCCGAGGGGGAGCGGCTGCTGGCGGCCTTGGGCGCCGCGCCCCGGGACGCCTCAGGGGGCGGCCCCTAGGCTTCAGCGCCGGCCCGCCCAGCGCCCATGTCCGTGATCGACGCCGCCTCCCAGTCGTCCCGCCATCCGGCGATCGTGATCCTGGATTTCGGCTCCCAGTATTCCGAACTGATCGCCCGCCGGGTACGGGAAACGGAGGTGTTCTCGCTGGTGCTGAGTTACACCACCGCTGCTGAGCAGCTGCGCGCCCTGGCTCCCAGGGGCATCATCCTCAGCGGCGGCCCCAGCTCGGTGTACGACCCCGGAGCGCCGCTTTGCGATCCGGGCATCTGGGAGCTGGGCATTCCCGTGCTGGGGGTGTGTTACGGCATGCAGCTGATGGTGCAGCAGCTGGGCGGCGCCGTGGTGGCCGCCGGCAAGGCCGAATACGGCAAGGCGGCCCTGAAGGTGGACGACCCCACCGATCTGCTCACCAACGTCGATGAGGGCTCGACCATGTGGATGAGCCACGGCGATTCGGTTGAGCGGCTGCCGGAGGGCTTCGTGCGCCTGGCCCACACCAACAACACGCCGGAGGCAGCGGTGGCCGACCACGACCGCCGTCTGTATGGCGTGCAGTTCCATCCCGAGGTGGTGCACTCCAGCTGCGGCATGGCGATGCTGCGCAACTTCGTGTATCACATCTGCGGCTGTGAGGCCGACTGGACCACCGCCGCCTTCATCGATGAGGCCATCGATGAGGTGCGCCGTCAGGTGGGCGACAAGCGGGTGCTGCTGGCCCTCTCGGGGGGTGTGGACTCCTCCACCCTGGCCTTCCTGCTGCACCGGGCGATCGGCGATCAGCTCACCTGCATGTTCATCGACCAGGGCTTCATGCGCAAAGGCGAGCCCGAATTCCTGATGGATGTGTTCGACAGGAAATTCCACATCCAGGTGGAATACATCAATGCCCGCCAGCGCTTCATCGCCAAGCTGGCCGGTGTCACCGATCCGGAGCGCAAGCGCAAGCTGATCGGCACCGAGTTCATCCGCGTGTTCGAGGAGGAGAGCCGCCGCCTGGGGCCCTTCGACTACCTGGCCCAGGGCACCCTCTACCCGGATGTGATCGAGAGTGCCGACACCAACGTGGACCCCAAGACCGGCGAGCGGGTGGCGGTGAAGATCAAGAGTCACCACAACGTGGGCGGCCTGCCCGAGGACCTGCGCTTCAAGCTGGTGGAGCCCCTGCGCCGGCTGTTCAAGGACGAGGTGCGCAAGGTGGGCCGCAGCCTGGGTCTGCCCGAGGAGATCGTGGGCCGTCACCCCTTCCCCGGCCCGGGCCTGGCCATCCGCATCCTCGGGGAGGTGAGTGACGAGAAGCTCAACATCCTCCGCGACGCCGACCTGATCGTGCGCGAGGAGATCCGCGACGCCGGCCTCTACAACGAGATCTGGCAGGCCTTCGCGGTGCTGCTGCCGGTGCGCAGCGTGGGCGTGATGGGCGACAAGCGCACCTATGCCTTCCCGGTGGTGCTGCGCTGCGTGTCCTCCGAGGACGGCATGACCGCTGACTGGTCGCGGCTTCCCTACGAGCTGCTGGAGACCATCTCCAACCGCATCGTCAACGAGGTGCAGGGGGTGAACCGGGTAGTGCTCGACATCACCAGCAAGCCCCCCGGCACGATCGAGTGGGAATGAGCCCCCAGGGGTGGGTCGCCCGTGGCGGGCGCCGGAGGGGTCCGTTACCTTCGGGTCCCCAATTCGTCGTGCCGTGAGCGCCGCCCCCGCGTCTTCCAGCGACCCAGAGCTGCAGCGCCGCCTCCAGCAGGACAGCATCCAGCTGGGCGGCAAGACCATCTATCTCAACCCCTTCCTCTACTGGCGCCGATTCGACGCCAACACCGACCGCTGGCTGCGTGAACCTGGCCAGCTGCCGGAGGAGCAGATCGCCGCCAACCGCAGCCGCTTCTACCCGGAGCTCGACTGGGACCTGCTCGATCCCGACGAGCGCCTGGCCAAGGATGGCGCGGTGGAGATGTTTCTCAAGAGCCTGGAGCTGATCACCACCTTCAACCCCGAGCTCAGCGCCGGCCAGCTTCTGGAGGTGGAGCGCAAGATGGCGGTCACCAAGAAGCTCTCCTTTGAGCGCTGGGTGAGCCGCTCCCTGCAGCGCCGCCAGCGGGAGGAGGCCCGTGAGCGCCGCCGCTTCGACCGCGACCGCAGCCTGCGGGCCTGGGGTGAGTGGATCGGTCTTGAGGTCACCCGTCAGGCGTTGCTGCCCCTGGCCGCCCTGCTGGTGGTGGCGGGCGTGGGCGGCTGGTGGCTGGGCAGTCAGCAGGCCTGCCCGGCTCCGGCGCTGCGGCCGCCCGGGAGCGAGTCCCTGCGCTGAGGCGGCGGCCGACCCCGGACCCCGGCGCCCAAGGCAGACTGGAGGGCCCTGCCCCTGTGGTCATGGCCACCGACCCCCTCGACGCCCTGCGCCTGACGCTGATGCAGGACGTGCTGCCGGTGGGCATGGCGGTGGTGGAGCGGGCCCGCAAGGGCGGACCTCAGCAGGTGATGGCGGCCTTCGATGGCAGCAGTGCCGATCCGCTTGGCCAGTTGCGCCAGGAGGGCGAACCGGCGGCCAGCAAGGTCCGGGCCCAGCTCGATCAGCTGAGCCCGGGCCTGGGCAACCCGGTGATGCAGGTGGAGGTGCGCGATGTGGGTGAGCCGGCCACCACCGCCACAGGGGTGGTGGATGCAGGAGACCCCGTGGAACTGGAGCAGCGGCTGGTGGCGATCGCCGCGCGGCTGCAGCAGCTGGAGCAGGCCCTGGTGCCCCCGGCAGCGGCGGAGCCTTCCAGCGGCGACGGCCCCCGCTAACGATGGCGATCGCCTCCGGCGTCCGCCACAGTGGTCTGGGCCGCCAGCCGCTGTGGCTGTTGCTGGTGCTGCTGCTGTTCAGCGGCGCCATGGTCACGCGCCTGGCCTGGCTGCAGCTGCTGCACGGGGCCGAGCACCGGCAGCGGGCTGATGAGAACCGGATCCGGCTGATGCCGCGCAATCCCATCCGTGGCCGGCTGCTGGACCGCCACGGCAGGGTGCTGGCCACCAGCCGCCTCACCTACAACCTCTACGTGCAGCCCCGCGAGGTGAGCGACGCGGCCTGGCCGGCCCTGCGCGACCGGCTGGCGGCCCTGCTGGAGCTGCCGGCGGACCAGCTCGATGCCCAGCGCCGCTCAGGCACCAACAGCGAGGGCTTCCGCGTGCAGCTGGCCGAGAATCTGCGGCCGGATCAGGTGCTGCGCTTCCGCGAGCGCTCCAGCGAGCTGCCGGGGGCTGAGGTGGATGTGGATGTGCTGCGCAGCTATCCCCACGGCCGCCTCGGCGCCCACGTGCTCGGTTACACCAGCGGCATCACCGAGGAGGAATACGCGCGCCTGCGTGATCAGGGCTACCGCATCCGTGACCGCGTCGGCCGCAGCGGGGTGGAGAAGGTTTACGAAACCCACCTGCGCGGTGAATGGGGAGGCCAGCAGGTGGAGGTGAACGCCGCCGGCCAGGTGCAGCGGGTGCTGGGCGAGAAACCGGCCCGGGCCGGCAAGGACCTGCGCCTCACCCTTGATCTGCCCCTGCAGCAGGCGGCCGAGAAGGCCCTCGACGGGGTGGCCAAGGGGGCGATCGTGGCCATGGACCCCAACACCGGTGCGATCCGGGCCATGGCCAGCCGCCCGGCCTTTGATCCCAACATCTTCTCTCCGGCCCCGAGCCTCAGCCAGTGGGCGGCTCTCAACAGCCCCGAGGCGCCCCTGCTCAACCGCACCCTGCAGGGCTTCCCGCCGGCCAGCACCTTCAAGATCGTCACCAGCATCGCGGCGCTCGAATCCGACCACTACGACCCCACCTCCACCGAGCTCACCAGCGCCTCCTACTGCCGCGCCGGCCTCTGTTACCGCGACCACGTGAGCATGGGGCAGCTGGGCTTCCCGATGGCCCTGGCCCTGAGCAGCAACAGCTTCTACTACCGGTCCGGTATCAAGATCGGTGCTGACGCGATCTTCGAGACGGCTCGGCAGCTGGGCTTTGGAACCCGCACCGGCGTGGAACTGCGTGAGGAGGAGAGCAAGGGGCTGCTGGGCGATAAGGGCTGGAAAAAGGAGGTGCTCGGCGAGGTCTGGACCGATGTGGACACGATCACCGCCTCCATCGGCCAGGGGGCCGTGCTGGTCACGCCCCTGCAGATGGCGCGGATGTATGCCGCCGTGGCCAACGGCGGCTGGCTGGTCACCCCCCATCTGGTGGAGCAGCAGCCGAAGCGGGAGTGGATCGGCTTCCAGCCGGACACCATCGCCACGGTGCGCCAGGGTCTGCGCCTGGCCGTGGAGCAGGGCACGGCCCGCGCCCTCAATCAGCCCAACCTGCCCCCGGCAGCGGGCAAGACCGGCACCGCCGAGGATCCACCCAGGCCCGTGCATGCCTGGTTCGGCGGCTACGCCCCCGCCGGCGACGCCGATCTGGTGGTGGTGGCCTTCGGGGAGAACACCGGTGGCTTCGGCGGCACCGTGGCGGTGCCCATGGCCCAGGCCCTGTTCACGGCCTGGTTCCAGAACGACCGGCCGGCGGCGGTGCCCCCGGCGAACTGAGCAGCCGGCGAGCTGACGCTCAGGCCACCAGCCGCAGCCGGTCGCCCTCCAGCAGCCGACCGTAGAAGCCGCGCAGCTGATCGGTGGCACCGGCCCAGCCCCAGCACTCCGCTTCCGCCCGGGCGGCCTGACGCAGAGACTGGCGCTCGGCGGGATTGCCCAGGAGACGCTGTACCGCCGCGGTGAGGCTGGCGGCGCCGCCGTCGGGGCCGTCGGGTTCGTAGAGGCAGCCATTCACGCCGTCGCTGACGATGTCGGGAATGCCGCCGCGGTTGGCCCCCACCACCGGACAGCCGGCCGCCATCGCCTCCAGCAGCACCAGCCCCAGGGTCTCGGTGCTGGAGGGGAACACGAAGGCATCGCCGCTGGCGTAGGCCGCCGCCAGCTCCTCACCCGCCAGGTAGCCCACGAAGGTCACCGGCAGGCCGCTGAACTGGGACTCCAGCTGCTGGCGGTGGGGGCCGTCGCCCACCAAGGCCAGGCGGGCGTCGGGCATGGCCTCCAGCACTGGCCGGATGCGCTCGATCTGCTTCTCGGCCGAGAGGCGGCCGATGTAGAGCAGCAGCTTGCCGGTGTCGCTGTGGCCCCCCAGCAGCGTGCGGCGGGCGGCGTCGCTGCGCAGCGACGGCCGAAACAGATCGGTGTCCACCCCCCGCTGCCAGAGGTCGGTGTGCTGGATGCCCTTCTCGCTCAGCTCCTGCACCATGGCGGTGGAGGTGCAGAGGTTGAGACGCGCCTGGTTGTGGGCGGCCTTGAGCAGCTCCCAGAGCAGGGGCTCGAGCATGCCCATGCCGTAGTGCTCCAGGTATTTGGGCAGGTGGGTGTGGTAACTCGCCACCAGGGGAAAGCCCTTGGTCTTGGCCAGCCAGATGCCACCCAGGCCCAGGACCGCCGGATTCACCACGTGCACCAGGTGGGGATCGAACGCCTCCAGCGCCTCCGCCACCGCCGGCCGCGGCAGGGCCAGCTTGAGCTCGGGATAGAGCGGCAGCGGCATCGCCGGTACTCCCACCACCCGGGCGCCCATGTAGCTGTCGGGGGCGCCTTCGGGGCAGACGATCAGCACCTCATCGCCCGCCGCCACCAGGTGCTGCACGGTCTTGGTGAGCCGGGTGACGATCCCGTCCACCTTGGGCAGGAAGGTTTCGGTGAAGAAGGCGATCTTCAAGGGAGGGAGGCCGGGGGGGCCTGGGAGGGCGGCGTTCAGGCGGCCGGGACGGTCGGTGTCGGCAGGGGCGGTTCGGCGGCGATGGCCTCGGCCTGCTTGCTGGTCCAGGCCGACTGGCAGGGAATGCGGCTGCGGTCGCAGCGGTCGGCCCAGCGCCGGGCCACATCCACCACTTCGGCCATCAGGCCCTCATCGAGGGTGGTGGGCTTGAGACCCAGCTCGATGAAGCAGCGGTTGTCCACGATCAGGTCGTTCTCGATCGCCTCCTTGCGGGGGTTGGGCAGGTAGGTGATCGTGGCACCGGTGAGGTCGGCCACCTTGCGGGCCAGCTCTCCCACCTGATGGCTCTCGGTCATCTGGTTGAAGATCTTCACCTTCTCGCCGGGCGTCGGCGGGTGCTCCAGGGCCAGCTGCACGCACTTCACCGAATCGCGGATGTGGATGAAGGCGCGAGTCTGGCCGCCGGTGCCATGCACCGTGAGGGGGTAGCCGATCGCCGCCTGCATCAGGAAGCGGTTGAGCACCGTGCCGTAGTCGCCGTCGTAGTCGAAGCGGTTGGTGAGGCGGGGATCCTTCTCGGTGAGAGCGGTGTTGGTGCCCCAGACGATGCCCTGGTGCAGGTCGGTGACGCGGATGCCGTCGTTCTTGTTGTAGTAATAAAAGAGCAGCTGATCCAGCGTCTTGGTCATGTGATAGACGCTGCCCGGATCAGCCGGGTGCAGGATTTTCTCCGTGAAGCGGCTGCCATCGGGCTGGGGCACCTCCACGGTGAGGTAGCCCTCGGGGATTGTGGCGCCGCGGTGGGAACCGTAGCCGTACACCCCCATGGTGCCGAGGTGCACGATGTGCACGTCCAGGCCGCTCTCCACGATCGCGGCCAGCAGGTTGTGGGTGCCGTTGACGTTGTTGTCCACGGTGTAGCGCTTGGTGACGCTGCTCTTCATCGAGTAAGGGGCTGCCCGCTGCTCGGCGAAATGCACCACCGCATCGGGGCGCTCGACGCGCAGCAGCTCCAGCAGGCGGTCGTACTCGGCGGCGATGTCGAGATGCTCGAAGCGCATCGCCCTGCCGCCCACCTGCTCCCAGGCCCGCAGCCGCTCGCCCATGGTGGCGATGGGGGTGAGCGACTCCACCTCAAGGTCGATGTCGATCTTGCGGCGGCTGAGGTTGTCCACGATCAGCACGTCGTGGCCGGCATCGGC
The DNA here is from genome assembly GCA_046498125.1 of Prochlorococcaceae cyanobacterium. Lineage (GTDB taxonomy): Bacteria > Cyanobacteriota > Cyanobacteriia > PCC-6307 > Cyanobiaceae > NIES-981. The sequence continues at coordinate 10,770 of JAWOBH010000161.1, forward strand.
CAGGTTGACGGCGCAGGGCCAGCCGCAGAAACCGTCACCGCCGAGAACGAAGATCTTCATTGCCGCATCCCCAGGTGTGCCCATCCTGCAATGCGGCCCATCCTGCTACGCAGACCAGCCGCCACCGCCGCCCCGCAGGCCGGCCGGCTAGTGGCTGATCACCGCCGCGAGCAGCACCAGCAGCGGAACCAGCACGGCCGCGGCGATCAGCAGCCTGCGGCTGCCCGGCCCCCGGCGTTCCCCCTCCTCCATCACCACCATGCGGGGTTCGCGGGCGAAGGCGTTGAGTTTGCCGCCGTCTTCTTCAGTGACCTGCATGTCGACCTGGGTGGATTCACTCACCCTATGGAGCTGGGCCGCCGCCGCCCAGGCGCCTGAACGCTTCGTTACGGGGCCTCAGGCGCCGACGCGGCCCTGGCTGGGGGAACTGGGGCTGGCCTGACCCCGCACCGGCAGCCGGCCGGCATGGAAGGCGGTGCGGCCGGCCTCGGCGGCCAGCGCCATCGCTCGGGCCATCGCCGCAGGATCACCGGCCAGGGCGATCGCGCTGTTGATCAGCAGCGCGTCAGCGCCCATCTCCATGGCCTGGGCCGCCTCGCTGGGCACGCCCAGGCCGGCATCCACCACCACCGGCACATGGGCGTTCTCGATGATCAGGGCGATGTTGGCGGCGTTGCGGATGCCCTGGCCGGAGCCGATCGGTGAACCCAGGGGCATCACCGTGGCGCAGCCCGCCTCCTCCAGCCGCTTGGCCAGCAGCGGATCGGCGTTGATGTAGGGCAGCACCGTGAAGCCCTCGCGCACCAGCTGTTCGGCCGCCTCCAGGGTGCCGATCGGATCGGGCAACAGGTGGCGGCTGTCGGGGATCACCTCCAGCTTGATGAAGCTGTTGTCCTCCTGGCCCGCAAGTTTGGCCAGCTCACGGCCCAGGCGGGCCACCCGCACGGCCTCCTCGGCGGTGGCGCAGCCAGCGGTGTTGGGCAGCATCCAGATCCGCGACCAGTCGATCGCCTGCATCAGCCCCTCGTGGCCGCTGGCCCGGCTCTGCACGCGGCGCACGGCCACCGTGACGATCTCACAGGCGCTGGCGGCCACGCTGGCCTGCATCGCCGCAATGCTGGGGTATTTGCCGGTGCCGGTCATCAGGCGGCTGCGGAACGGCCGGCCGCCGATCACCAGGGCATCGCTGTCGGGGGTCGTGGGGGTGGGCTGGGGAACGGACTGAACCACGCTGAGGACGGAGCGGAGGGCGGACGCTGGGCTGGGGAATGGATCTAGCCTCCCATCACCGCCGTTGTGTCGCCCACCGCCGTGCCCATCCCTGAGCTCAACGCCGCTGCCCGGGGGCGGTCAGCCGCCTGCAGGCCCCTGCTCGCCGTCCTGCCCATGGCGGCGGCACTGCTCAGTGGCGGCGGTGCTGCCCTGGCTCAGGTGCCCCTGGGCAGCGACGCCTTCGGTGGCCTGCCGGCCTTCAACCCGCCCCTCAGCCCCTCAGGCGACAGCATCTCCGACCTCACCGTGCCCCGGGTCGAGGCCGTTGAGACCTTCGACCCGGTGGCCCGGGCCCAGCTCCTGGCCAGGGATCTGCCCCTGTTCTGGAGTGGCACCTACCAGGCCTTCGGGTCGCCCGAGCGCGTGCCGGTGCAGCTGCGGCTGGCCAGGCCCCGCACCATCGGTCTGATGGTGGATCTGCGCGGCGAGATGCGCGTGGGAGAGGTGGTGAGCCCGGTGCAGGGCAATCTCAATGCCCGCAGCGATCAGCTCGATCTGCTGCTGCTGCGGCCCGTGGGCCTCGCCAGCCTCGAGCCCGGGGGTGTGTTCATCGGCCTTCAGGGCCTGTCCCTCTCGGGCTGGCAGGCCTCGCGCCTGATCAACCCGGGCGGTCGCCTTGAGCTCAGCCCCCTGCGGGCACCGGCGATCAG
>JAWOBH010000079.1:0-5250 GCA_046498125.1 Prochlorococcaceae cyanobacterium
GCCGCCGAGGGGCTGGGGGAGGAGCAGCTGCTGCGCTGTCTGCGGCCCGGGGCGCCCGCCCCTGCCAGCCCTCCCGGCGCCGGTGCCGCTGCCGGCGCCAGCCCCAGCGACAGCGCCGCCGCCGATGCCTGGATCGACGCGCCCGCCCCGGCCCAGCCGCCCCGTGCCACCCCGTCTGCCTCCTCCGCGTCGGCAGCCCCGGCGGCGGCCGCTGCCGCCAGGCCCGCCCCCGCCCGCCGCGCCGAGGGCGAGGCCGCCGCTGGCGAACTGCGCCTGGAGGCCGAAGACCCTGAGCCCACGGCCCTGGAGCGCTACGGCCGCGATCTCACCGCCGCCGCCCGCGCCGGCGAGCTCGATCCGGTGATCGGTCGCGACGCCGAGATCCGCCGCCTGATGCAGGTGCTCTCGCGCCGCAGCAAGAACAACCCGGTGCTGCTGGGCGAGCCCGGGGTGGGCAAAACCGCCGTGGCGGAGCTGCTGGCCCAGCGCATCGTGGCCGCAGAGGTGCCCGAGGCCCTGCTCGGTCAGCGCCTGGTGGCCCTGGATCTGGGGGCCCTGATCGCCGGGGCCAAGTTCCGCGGCCAGTTCGAGGAGCGCCTGCGCGGGGTGCTGGCGGAGGTGCGCGACGCCGACCCGGGCGTGATCCTGTTCATCGACGAGCTGCACACCGTGGTGAGCGGCGACCGCTCCAGCGCCGACGCCGGCAGCATCCTCAAGCCGGCCCTGGCCCGGGGCGAACTGCGCTGCATCGGCGCCACCACCACCGAGGAGTACCGCCGAAGCATCGAGAAGGATCCGGCCCTGGAGCGGCGCTTCCAGCAGCTGGTGGTGCGCGAGCCCGACCTCGACACCAGCGTGTCCATCCTGCGCGGCCTCAAGGAGCGCTATGAGCTCCACCACGGCGTCACCATCAGCGACGGCGCCCTGGTGGCCGCCGCCCGGCTCGCGGACCGCTACATCAGCGACCGCAGCCTGCCCGATTCGGCCATCGACCTGATCGATGAGGCCGCCGCCCAGTTGCGCATGGAGGTGACCTCCAAGCCCCAGCTGGTGGAGGCCGCCGAGGCCGAACTGCGCCGGGTGGAGCTGGCCCTGCTCTCCGCCGAGGCGGCGCCCGAGGCCGAACGGGTGGCGTTGCAGCAGCAGCGCCAGCGGGCCACCGAGACCCTGCAGCAGGTGCAGCAGCGCTGGCAGCGGGAGCGGGACCAGCTCGCTGAGCTGCGTGAACTGTTTCAGCGGGAGGAGGAGCTGCGCCAGGCCATCGCCGAGGCCGAGCGTGACGGTGCCTGGGAGGAGGCCGCCCGGCTGCAGGTGGACCAGCTGCAGGAGGTGCAGCTGCGCCGGGAGGCCCTCGAGGCCGAGCAGCTGGCCGACCAGCGCAGCGGCGAATCGATCCTGCGGGAGATGGTGGAGGCCGGCGACATCGCCGATGTGGTGGGCCGCTGGACCGGCATTCCGGTGCAGCGGCTGTTGGCGGGGGAACGCCAGAAGCTGCTGGAACTGGAGGCCCGGCTGGAGGAGCGGGTGATCGGCCAGGGGGAGGCGGTGGCGGCGGTGGCGGCAGCGATCCGCCGGGCACGGGCCGGCATGCAGGCGCCCACCCGGCCGGTGGGCTCGTTTCTGTTCCTCGGCCCCACGGGAGTGGGCAAGACCGAACTGGCCAAGGCCCTGGCCGCCGCCCTGTTTGACGAGGAGGAGGCCCTGGTGCGCCTCGACATGAGTGAGTTCATGGAGCGCAACGCCGTGGCCCGGCTGGTGGGGGCGCCCCCCGGCTACGTGGGCTACGAGGAGGGCGGCCAGCTCACCGAGGCCGTGCGCCGCCGCCCCTATGCCGTGCTGCTGCTCGATGAGGTGGAGAAGGCCCACCCCGAGGTGTTCAACCTGCTGCTGCAGGTTCTCGACGACGGCCGCCTCACCGATTCCCAGGGCCGCACGGTGGACTTTCGCCACACCGTGGTGATCATGACCAGCAACCTGGCCAGCCGGGCGATCCTGGAGAACGCCCGCTCCGGTGCCGACCCCGAGGTCCGTGAGCGCCAGCTGGAGCAGGCGGTGGAGGCGGCCCTGGCCAGCCACTTCCGGCCCGAGTTCCTCAACCGCATCGACGAGGTGATCCGCTTCCGGCCCCTGGCGGCCGAGGATCTGCAGCGCATCGTGCGCCTGCAGCTGGCAGAGCTGGGCAGCCTTCTTGGCGAGCAGGGGCTGGAGCTGGTGGTGGAGGAGCCGGTGGTGCAGGCCCTGGCGGAGCAGGGCTACGAGCCCGAATACGGCGCCCGGCCGCTGCGGCGGGTGCTGCGCCGGCGACTGGAGAACCCCCTGGCCACGGAACTGCTGGCGGAGCATTTCAGCGGCGCCGCCGGCGTGCGCGTGCAGATGGCCCCCGAGGGGGGCGGTGCGCTGAGCTTCCAGTCCCTCCGGTAGGGTGGGAGATTGCCCAGACGCCGAGACATCAGCCGCCATCAGCTGATGTGTCGCAGCCCCACCCCCTGGCTGTCCAGCTCACCCTGTCCACCCAGCCGAGCCCGCCGTGGAGCCCGACTCGCCCCAATCCGCCCAGTCCCGCTCCCCCCAGTCCCGTGCGGAGGCCGCCACGGCCACCGAAACGGCGCCTGGGAGCGCGGTTGGAGCTGCGGGGGCGGCTGAGGGTGCGGACGCCGGCGCTCCGCAGCCAGTCGGCTTTGCCGCCGCCACCGTCGATGAGTTGCGCAAGGTGGTGTGGCCCAGTCGCCAGCAGCTGTTCAGCGAATCGGTGGCGGTGATCCTGATGGTGGGCCTGTCGGCCGCCGCCATCGCCGCCATCGACCGCCTGTTCGGCTGGGCCGCCTCCCAGGTGTTCCGCTGAGTCCGCCAATCCATCGCCGCCGATCGTTGTTTCCGTGAGCCCCGTGTCCGAGTCCCTGCCCGAGAGCCCCTTCAGCCCAGCCCTCGCCGATCTCCCCAGCGCTGACGCCGCCAGTGCCGGTGCCTCCAGCCCTGAGGGTTCCAGCCCTGAGCTGCGCGAGTCGGCCGCCGCCGAACCGGCCGAGAAGCGCCAGGTGGCCCGCTGGTATGCCGTGCAGGTGGCCTCCAGCTGCGAGAAGAAGGTGAAGGCAACCCTCGAGCAGCGGGCGGTGACCCTGGGGGTGGACAACCGCATCCTTGAGATCGAGATCCCCCAGACACCGGGGGTGAAGATCAAGAAGGACGGCAATCGCACCAGCACCGAGGAAAAGGTGTTCCCCGGTTATGTGCTGGTGCGCATGGTGCTCGATGAGGACACGATGATGGCGGTGCGCAGCACCCCCAACGTGATCAACTTCGTGGGGGCCGAGGAACGCCGCGCCACGGCGCGGGCCCGGGGCCACATCAAGCCGCGCCCCCTCAGCCGTCAGGAGGTGGACCGCATCTTCAAGCGCGCGGCCGAGAAGAAGCCGGTGGTGAAGGTGGATCTGGCCGAAGGCGATCAGATCCTGGTCACCGCCGGACCGTTCAAGGACTTCCAGGGCGAGGTCATCGAGGTGTCCGGCGACCGCAACAAGCTCAAGGCCCTGCTCTCGATCTTCGGCCGGGAAACGCCGGTGGAGCTGGAGTTCGCCCAGATCAGCAAGCAGAGCTGAGGTCCCGGCCCAGGCTCCAGCGGCCGTCTCCCTGCGGAGGGCGGCCGTTCCCGCAACCCCCGGCGATGGGGGTCATCCGCAGATCCGCCCCTTAGCCCCAGACGATGGCCAAGAAAGTTGTTGCCGTAATCAAGCTGGCCCTCCAGGCCGGCAAAGCCAACCCGGCGCCTCCGGTGGGCCCCGCCCTCGGTCAGCACGGGGTCAACATCATGGCGTTCTGCAAGGAGTACAACGCCCGCACCCAGGACAAGGCCGGCTATGTGATTCCGGTGGAGATCTCGGTCTTCGAAGACCGCAGCTTCACCTTCATCACCAAGACGCCGCCCGCGTCGGTGCTGATCTCCAAGGCCGCCGGCATCGAGAAGGGAGCCGCCACCTCCTCCAAGGGGTCGGTGGGTGCCATCTCCCGCGCCCAGCTCGAGGAGATCGCCAAAACCAAGCTGCCCGACCTCAACTGCAGCAGCGTGGAGTCGGCCATGCGCATCATCGAAGGCACCGCCCGCAACATGGGCGTGGCCGTCAACGACTGATCCCCGGCGGCCCCAGCCAGCCCGATCTGTCACCGTTCATCCAATCACTACCGGGGGAGACCCAGCGGTCGCCCGCACCCCATTCCCGCCATGACCAAGGTTTCCAAGCGCTACACCGAACTGGCCGCCAAGGTGGCCGACCAGGCCTACGCTCCACTCGAGGCCCTCGAGCTGGTGAAGGCCAACGCCACCGCCAAGTTCGACGAGACGATCGAGGCCCACGTGCGTCTGGGCATCGATCCCAAGTACACCGACCAGCAGTTGCGCACCACCGTGGCCCTGCCCCACGGCACGGGCCAGACCATTCGCATCGCCGTGATCGCCCGCGGTGAAGCGGTGGCCGCCGCCGAGGCCGCCGGGGCCGACCTGGCTGGCGATGACGATCTGGTGGAGTCCATCGCTCAGGGGCAGATGGACTTCGACCTGCTCATCGCCACCCCGGACATGATGCCCAAGGTGGCCAAGCTGGGCCGGGTGCTCGGTCCCCGCGGGCTGATGCCCAACCCCAAGGCTGGCACCGTCACCACCAACCTGGCCGGGGCCATCGCCGAGTTCAAGGCCGGCAAGCTGGAGTTCCGCGCCGACCGCACCGGCATCGTGCACGTGCGCTTCGGCAAGGCCAGCTTCGATGCGGCCAAGCTGCTCGACAACCTCAAGGCACTCCAGGAAACCATCGACCGCAACAAGCCCAGCGGCGCCAAGGGCCGCTACTGGCGCACCCTCTACGTGACCTCCACCATGGGTCCCTCGGTGCAGGTGGACTTCACCGCCCTGCAGGAGCTCAAGCAGGAGGGCTGAGGGTGAGTCCTGAGGCCACGGTGTAGGTTATTGCCACGGGCACGCGCCCGACCCCAGACAGCAGGTTGTCTGAACGATCCGTCGACCGGTCCCCCGGCCCTCGCATCGCTCAGGTGTAAGTCCCGCCGAGGTGAACGCGACAGGTTTCAGCCTCCCGTGCGCCAGCGGCCTCCTGCTGCTGGCGAGCGGATCGGTCCCGGAACGTGCAGCGGCCTCGAGCCCTGATCGAGCAGCACCGGCAGTGCCGGCCCGTTGCCCGTCTCGGCGTCCAGGGCCGCGTCCCGGCTTGTTCCCCCGATTCGTTCTTCCCTATGGGCCGCACGCTC
>JAWOBH010000192.1:0-7487 GCA_046498125.1 Prochlorococcaceae cyanobacterium
GCACGATGGAGTTCCTGGCCCGGCTGGAGCAGGCCTGGGCCGTGTGCGACCGCTTCGATCTGCACACCGAGATCTGGCGTGGCCGCATCCTGCGGGCCGTGCGCGACCGGGAGAAGCGCGGCGGCGAGGGCCGTGGCACCGGCTTTCTGCAGTGGCTGCGGGAGCGGGAGATCAGCAAGACCCGGGCCTACACCCTGATCCAGCTGGCCGAGTCGGCCGACCGGATGCTGGCTGAGGGGGTGCTGGAGGAGGACAGCGTGAACCAGTTCTCCAAGCGCGCCTTTCTGGACACCGCCGAGGCCGATCCTGAGGTGCAGCTGATGATCTCTGAAGCGGCCAACGAGGGGCAGCAGATCACCCGCAAGCAGGTGCGGCGTCTGGCCGATGAGTTCACGGCCGCCACCAGTCTCCTGCTGCCTGAGGAGATCCGTCAGCGCACGGCCGACAACCTGCTGCCGCCGCGGGCGGTGGCGCCGCTGGTGAAGGAGCTGGCCAAGCTGCCGGAGGAGCAGCAGCACGACCTGCGCCAGGTGTTGCGCGAGGAGCCGGAGCTCGATCGGGTGCGGGAGGTGACCAGCACCGCCCGCTGGCTGAGCAAGGCGGCTGAGGCCGCCCTCGCCGTGCGGGCGTTCCAGCAGGGTGAGCTGGATTTCGAGAAGGCCCTGCAGGAAGCCCAGAGGCTCGAGGCCCTGGGCCTTCTGGCCGATGCCGTGGGCCAGGCCCAGGTCCTGGAGGCCGCCGTGCTCAAGCTGCACACCAGCTGGCGGCGGCTCAACGGCCTGCAGGAGCGCCTGTGGGTGGAGAGCGGCAGCAGCACCCCCCATCTGCGCGAGCTGCTCACGGCTCTGCAGTCGCTGAGCGGCAGTACCTTGCGCGTCTCGCTGGGGGAGCTGGCGGGGGGCAAGCGGCTGCGGCTGCAGCTGGTGGAGGAATCGCCCGATCAGCTCGAGGCGCCTCCCCTCCCCTGAGGGCCCTGGCGTCAGGTGCTGGTGGATCGGTAGTCTCAGCGCGACGGCGAATGCTGGCGTTGCCTGAGCCACAACCCGGGGCCCGTCCTGATGGTCTTGAGCGCGCCCTGCAGCGCCATTTCGGCTGGGGGGCCTTCCGGCCCGGCCAGCGCCCGGTTGTGGAGGCGTTGCTGGCGGGACGGGACTGTCTGGCGGTGTGGCCCACCGGCGCCGGTAAATCCCTCTGCTTCCAGTTGCCGGCCCTGATCCGGGAGGGGCTGGTGCTGGTGATCTCGCCGCTGGTGGCCCTGATGCAGGACCAGGTGAACCAGCTCCAGCGCCGTGGCATCCCCTCCGCCTGTCTGCACCGGGGGTTGGACAGCGCCGAGCGCCTGCAACTGCTGCGTCGCATCCGGGAGCGCCGGCTGCGGCTCCTCTATCTGGCACCCGAGCGCCTGCAGGCGGAAGCCACCCGCCAGCTGCTCGACGATCTGCTCGCGGAGGGAACGCTGGTGGCCCTGGCGGTGGATGAGGCCCACTGCATCAGTGCCTGGGGCCACGACTTCCGCCCCGACTACCGGCGTCTGGGCCAGCTGCGCCGCCTCTGTCCGGGGGTGCCGCTGGTGGCCCTGAGCGCCACCGCGGCCCCCCGGGTGCGGGCCGACATCATCCGCCTGCTGCAGCTGCGACGACCCCTGATCCAGGTGCGCTCCGCCCGCCGGCTGAATCTTCACTACGCGATGCGCCGGCGGCCGGCCGATCCCCTGCCGGAGGTGCTGGCCGCCATCGGCCGCTCCCGGGGGGCGGTGCTGATCTATGCCCGGGCCCGCCGGTCGGTGGACGCGTGGGCTGCTCGCCTGCAGGCGGCCGGCGTGCCGGCGATCACCTATCACGCCGGCATGGACGCCGGCCTGCGCCAGCAGGCCCTGGCCCACTTCCAGAGTCAGCCCCGGCCCGTGCTGGTGGCCACCGTGGCCTTCGGCATGGGCGTGGATCGCGCCGATGTGGGCCTGGTGCTGCACCTCGACCTGCCCGCGAGCGTGGAGGGCTATCTGCAGGAATCGGGCCGGGCTGGCCGTGATGGCGGCCCGGCCGACTGCCTGGTGTTGTTCGATCCGGCCGACCGCACCAGCCTCGGCTGGGCCATGCGTGCCGCCGGCCGTGGTACTGAGGGCCAGGGCATGGATGGGGAGCGGCAGCGCCTGGAGCTGGCCCAGCGGCAGCTGCGCCGGATGGAAACGGTGGCCGAGGGGGAGGGGTGCCGGGAGCAGGCCCTGTTGCTGGCGATGGGCGAAGTGGTCCCCCCCTGCGGGCGTTGCGATCGTTGCCGGGAGCGGCGGCTGGGCGCGGCGCCGCGGCAGGACTGGTCGGAGCAGGCCTGCCAGTTGCTGGAGCTGCTGGGTGAGCGGCGGGGACGGGTCCTGCGCAGTGTGGTTGAGGAACTGGCCCGGGCGGATGGCAGCGATGAGAGCCGCTGGGCCTGGCTGGCGCGGCGCCTGGTGGAGGAGGAGCTGGTGAGTGAGAGCGACGACGGTGCCCAGAGGCTCTATCTGCGACCCACGGGCCAGTGCTATCTGCGACAGCCCTGGCCGCTGCACTGGGCGGCCTGAGCGGGCCCGCCGCCTCAGTCGCCCTTCTCGCGGCAGATGTCCTGCACCAGCTTGGTCTCGAAGTCCTGCTGCGGGGACTCCCAGCTGTTCCACTCGCCCGAGGAGCTGGTGCGATTGAGCTTGCGGGCTGTGCAGTTCACCGCCAGGTAGCGGGCCTTGCCGTCGCTGCTCAGGCTCGGGGCCACATGGCTGCCGCCCATGGCCTGCCACTTCGACCAGTCGATCTGCAGCGGGCCGTAGGAGCGCCAGTCGCCGCTGCTGGCCCCACCGGAATTTGCGCCTGTGCTCGCTGCGGCGGGCCTGGCCGCGGTGGTGGTGGCTGTCGCTGGTCTGGCGGTGGTGCTGGGTGCGCTGGCCTGTTGCAGGACCGAAGGTTGGGCTGTGGGCCTGGGGCTGAGGCGCCGACCCGCTGCCGCGGAGGGGGCTGCAGCGGCGGCGGCCGTTGTGGCCACGGTGGTTGTGGCAGCTGCTGCTCCCGTGGTGGCCGCAGTGCTCCTGGCGGTTGTGGTTGCCGCCATTGATGCAGGAGCCCCAGCGGTGGCGGCTGCGCTGGCTGCCGCAGGTGCAGCAGTGGTGGCGGCTGCGCTGGTGGCCTCCGCAGGGGGGCTGGCAGCGCTCACCTCGGGCTCGGTTTCAGCCTGGAGCTGGGGGCTGACTGCCTGTGCCGCTGTGCCTGCGGCCTTTGCTGCGGGCTGGGGGGTCGTCTGAGCGGCGGGTTGGGGTTTGGGCGTTGGTTGGGCCTGGGGAGCTGGCTGGGCCTGAGCAGCCGGCTTGCTGGACGCCGCCGGAGGGGTGCCCCGCAGCTGCAGCCGCGTGCCGGCCAGCAGGCGATCGGGATCCTCGATGCGGTTGAGGGCCACCAGCTGGCTCACCGAGGTGCCGTAGCGCTCGGCAATCACCGAAAGACTCTCGCCGCCCTGCACCACGTGCTCGCGGGCATTGCGGTTGGGTGCAGGCCTGGAGGCTGCCGCGGCCGGGGCGGCAGCCGAGGAGCGGGGCGTCATCGGAATGCGCAGGCGGGTGCCGCTCGTGACGAGATCGGGGTTCTGGATCCCGTTCAGCTGGATCAGTCGCGTGGTGCTGGTGTTGAAGCGTGCGGCGATCTCCGAGAGCGTTTCGCCACTCTTCACCGTGTAGGGCGCCGTGGGCTGGGAACTGGGGGCCGCCGCCGCGGCGCTGCGGCCGGATCCTCCGGGAATCGTGAGGCGCTGGCCGATCACCACCAGGTCGGGATCGCTGATGCCGTTGGCCTGCATCAGGCGGGTGAGGCTCAGGCCATGACGGTCGGCGATGTCCGAGAGCGTGTCGCCCGGCTGCACCGTGACACTGCCGCCAGTGCCGCCACCGGAGGCTGCGGGCCGTTCGGCACCACCGGGGATGGTGAGGCGCTGGCCGATCACCACCAGGTCGGGATCGCTGATGCCGTTGGCCTGCATCAGGCGGGCGAGGCTCACGCCATGACGGTCGGCGATGTCCGAGAGCGTGTCGCCTTCCCTGACCACCACCACCCCCTGGGCCCGGGCCGGGAGCGCCAGCAGAGCGGTGTTGGGGAGGGCCATCGCCAGGGCCAGGGCGGCAAGGGTGCGGCGCATGGGCTCCACGGATCGCTGGGCGAACGTTAAGGGGCCCTACGGACACGATCCAGTGCCCCCGGGGGCAGCCAGGCCGGCTTCAACGGGAGGCGGAACCCTGGCCAGCGGTGGTGCCAGAGACAGCCCGGGCAGGATGGGGAACAGGGGAGCCATCGAGAGCGTGCGATCGACGGGCGGCACGGGGGTCAGCCGAGCAGCCGCTGCACCAGATTCAGCTTGCCTGCGTAGGGGGGGTAGCGGAGGGGCAGATCCAGCCAGAAGGGCCGCCTCAGCACGCTGCGCAGGTGGGAGAAGGTGAGGAAGCCCGCCTCGCCGTGGTACCGGCCCATGCCGCTGTCGCCCACCCCGCCGAAGCCCAGCTGGCTGGTGCCGGCCTGCATCACCACGTCGTTGAAGCACACGCCGCCGGAGCTGGTGGTGTCCAGGGTGCGGCGCTGGGCCTGGCGGTCGTTGCTGAACAGGTAGAGGGCCAGAGGTTTGGGCCGCTGCCGCACCTGGCTGAGGGCCTCCTCGAGGTGGGCGACGCTGATGATCGGCAGCAGTGGCCCGAACAGCTCCTCCTGCATCAGCGGATCATCGGCCTCGTCCACGGCCAGGAGGGTGGGTTCGATGCGGCGCCGCTCCGGGTCGCAGCGTCCGCCGTGCAGCACCTGGCCCCGCTGCTGGGCACCGGCGAGCAGTCCGGCCAGCCGGTCGTACTGGGCCTGGTTGACGATGCTGCCCAGATCGGCGCTGCGCAGTGGATCGGGGCCATGGAAGCGCTGCAGCTCCGCGGTCAGGGCCTCGATCAGGCGGTCGCGCAGCGGGGCCTCCACCAGCACGTGGTCGGGGGCGATGCAGGTCTGGCCGGCGTTGATGCTCTTGCCCCAGGCCAGCCGCCGGGCCGTCACGGCCAGGTCGGCATCGGCGAGCACGATGGCCGGACTCTTGCCACCCAGCTCCAGGGTCACCGGGGTGAGGTGGCGGGCCGCGGCGGTCATCACCAGCTGGCCCACCCGGCCGCCGCCAGTGAAGAAAATGTGATCAAAGCGCTCCTCCAGCAGCCTGGCGGCGACGCCACCATCGCCGCACACCACCTGCACGACCTCGGGGGGAAAGGCCTCCCCGATCGACTCGGCGATCAGCGCCGCGGTGCGGGGGGCGTGCTCGGAGGGCTTGAGCACCACGCTGTTGCCTGCCGCCAGGGCGCTCACCAGGGGGTGCAGGCAGAGCTGGAAGGGGTAGTTCCAGGGGCCGATGATCAGCACGCAGCCCAGGGGTTCGGCCCGCTCGAAGGCCCGGCCGGGCTTGAGGGGCAGATCCACCGGCACCGGGCGCGGGGCCATCCAGCGCCGCAGCCGCCGGCGGGTGAGCTTCAGCTCCTGTTGCACCGCCACCAGCTCGAAGCTGGCCTCCAGGGCCGGTTTGCCGAGGTCGGCCGCCAGAGCCTCCAGCACGGCCTGGCGGTGGCGGCTGAGCATGGCGTCGAGGCGGTCGAGCTGCGCCAGCCGCCAGGCACGGTCACGGGTGAGCCCCAGGCTCACCGGGTCTCGCATGGTTTCGATCGGAACCCCGAGGGGGGCGTCGATCGGACTGGAGATCGGGGATGACACAACCATGCCGCTGGTGCTGATGGGTTGGTTCACCCTGGCAAATGCGCCGCCCCGATGCGTTAGCGCTGGATGGCTGTGATGGCCGTGGCCTCCTGCCCATCGTCGCCGCCCATGCCCAGTACCTGTCGGGGCATCAACCTGGCCCGATTGCAGCGTTGAAGGCATCGCGAACGACGCCGATCCACGGGGTACAGGTCTATCACCGGGCCGACCAGGCTGCGGGCCCGCAGCACAGCCCCAGGCTGTCGGAAAACACCACGCCGCGCATGGACTGGCGAGCTGACTGCAACGCTGATTGCAGAGGCTGTTGCTGCAGCGAAACTGCCCCGGACCACAGCACCCAGGGCCACTGAACCTGCAGTCACTGTCACGAGGGCGGACTGGGAATCATGTCTGCCGTGCGCTTGGGCCGTGAAGTGGGACCCTGCAGTTAGGACGCGCGGTTGGGGTGATAAGCCCTTGACGAGACTTGAACTCGTGACCTCTCCCTTACCAAGGGAGTGCTCTACCGCTGAGCTACAAGGGCGTGTGGAAGGTGGGCCGGGTTGGATTTGAACCAACGTAGGCAGAGCCAGCGGATTTACAGTCCGCCCCCATTAACCACTCGGGCACCGACCCGAACCACACCACGACAACTTACCAGCCAGCCTCCCTGCCCAACCCCATGCAGCTGCTCGCCATCCATGGCCCCAACCTGAACCTGCTCGGCAGCCGCGAGCCGGGTGTCTACGGCAGCGCCAGCCTGGAGCAGATCGATGCCCTGCTGGCCCGGCGGGCCCAGGAGCTGGGGGTGGGGATCACCTGTTTCCAGAGCAACCACGAAGGAGCCCTGGTGGACCGCATCCAGCAGGCCCGCGGCCAGATGGACGGCGTTCTCATCAATGCCGGCGCCTACACCCACACCTCGATCGCCATCCGCGATGCCCTGCTGGCCGTGGCCATTCCCTATGTGGAGCTGCACCTGAGCAATGTCCATGCCCGTGAGTCCTTTCGCCATCACTCCCATCTGGCCGACCGGGCGGTGGGGGTGATCTGCGGTTTCGGGCCCGCCAGCTACGGTCTGGCCCTCGAGGGCCTGGTGGCCCATCTGCGCCAGCAGCCGTGATCACAGCCCCTGCCAACGCCGCTGCGGCCGCCCGCATCCGCTGGTTGGCGGCCCCCAGCTCCGCAGCCTGGCTGGCCCAGGCCCTGGCCCATGCCGAGCTGGTGCTGATCGACCATGCCCACTGCGAGCGCAAGGCGGCAGGAGCAGCGCTGCAGCTCATGTTCCGCTATCCCGGCGATGCCGAGCTGGCGGCGGTGCTCAGCCCCCTGGCGCGGGAGGAACTGGAACACTTCGAGCGGGTGCTGGCCCTGTTGCAACAGCGCCGGATCGGCCTGCGCCCCCTGGCCGCTCCCCCCTATGGCAGCGAGCTGGGCAGGGCGGTACGGCGCCGGGAGCCCGAGCGCATGCTCGACAGCTTTCTGGTGGCCGGGCTGATCGAGGCCCGCAGCCACGAGCGCATGGCCCTGCTGGCCGAGCACTCCGCCGATCCCGAGCTGCGCCGGCTCTACGGCGACCTGCTCGCCAGCGAGGCCCGTCACTTCGGCCTCTACTGGCTGCTGTGTGAACGGCGCTGGTCCCGGGCGCAGGTGATCGAGCGCCTGGAACAGCTGGCGGCGCTGGAGGCCTCGCTGCTGGTCAACCTGCACCCCGAGCCCCGGATGCACAGCTGAGCGCTGAGACGCAGGCCGGCTGCCGGTGCG
>JAWOBH010000130.1:0-3468 GCA_046498125.1 Prochlorococcaceae cyanobacterium
TCGCCGACCAGCCCCTGCCGGCCAGCGGTGCGGCCGCCAGCAGCCCCTCACTGGAGGTCCAACGCGATGCAACCTGAATGGGTGTGCCGGCGCCCCTCGCGCAGGAGCGTGGAGGGCGTCAGCCCATAGCGGCCGTTGAAGTCGCGGCTGAACGCCGCCGGGCTGCTGAAGCCGTAGCGGGTGGCGATGCCGCCCACCGTGTCGGCCGGGCCCGGCCGCAGCAGATCGAGGCGGGCCTGCTCCAGCCGCTGCTGGCGGATCCACTGAATCGGGCCGCAGCCGAAGCGTTGGTTGAACGCCAGTTGCAGGGTGCGGCGGGAATAGCCACTGCGCTGCTCCAGCTGGGTGAGATTGATCGGGGTGTGCAGATGGGCGCGAATCCACTCCAGCAGCTCCTCGAAGATCCGCTCCCGGCCACAGCTCGGCGCAGGGGTCCTGGCCGGGGGCTGCTCCAGATTCGGGCACAGCAGCAGCGCCAGGATGCGATAGATCAGATCGTCGATCTGCAGCACCTGCAGCGTGCCATCTGTCTCCTGTTCCGGGTGATCCAGAAAGCGAATGGACCCGCGCAGGATCTCAAGCAGGCGTTGCCGGCGCGGGTCCATGCTGCGCACTACCCTGGCGAACGACAGATCATGGGCGAAGCGCCGCTCGGACACCCCCAGCCCGGCGATGGCGGCGGCCGTGTGTGCGAGACGCTCCAGGTCGATGTGAAAGATCACACCGTTGTAATGGTTGGCGATGTAGCGATACTCCTGGCCTGGGGAGAAGAACAGCGGCAGACTGGGATTGAGCGCCATCTTCAGCCCGCCGGTTTCGTAGTCGATGCTGCCGCCGAAGATGACGTTGATCGAACCGATCCCGGGCCGTTCACCCATGGTGCCGAAGATCGGTCGGGTGTAGCCCCCTGAAATCAGCAGATCACCCACCGCACAGGTGGTGGTGCGATGCAGGAAATCGGCCTCGAAGCCCGGCCGGGGCCCGAAATCCAGCAGGGACTAATGCAGAGACAGTCGCTCGGCCAGGGCCTGGGGGTCCCGGTCCACATGACACATGCGGCTCGGAAAGGCCAGCGGTTGGGTATCAGGACCCATCGGCGTGCAGGATGGCTGGGCCGTGCCGGATGCCGTCGGCAACTTAGGTCATGGTGTTCTCTGGATTGGTGCGTTGAGCGCGCAAGCCGTCGTGGCCCTGTTGGTGCCACTCACACTCTTCACCGTGATGCTGGCGCTGGGGGTGAAGCTGCCGCTGCAGGCCTTTCAGCACTGGCGTCGCCACTGGCCCCTGATCCTGCGGGCCCAGCTGGCCACCTGTGTGCTGGTGCCCCTGGCGGGCTGGCTGCTGCTCAGCCTGCCCCCGGCCCAGGCCCTCTCGATCGAGGCGCGCCATGCCATCGCCCTGATGGCCGCCTGCCCCAGCGCCCCGCTGATCCTGCGCAAGGCAGGGAAGAGTGGTGGTGATGCCTCGCTGGCCGGCCTGCTCCAGGTGGGCGCCGCCGTGCTGGCGATCGTGACGCTGCCCCTGCTGGCCGATCTCAGCGGGCCGATGTTCGCCGTGAAGGGCTGGGATCTGCTGCTGCCACGCCAGGTGGCACTGCAGGTGGGCCAGGTGCAGCTGCTGCCGCTGCTGCTCGGTCTGACCCTCGCCCGTGTGCTGCCCGAGCGCAGGCTGGGGCTGCGGCTGGTGCTCGATCGGCTCGCCAATGGCCTGCTGGTGTTGCTGGTGCTGGCGGTGCTCGTGCGCACGGCACCGCTGCTGCTCCAGTTCTCCAGCGCCAACCTGGGCGCCATCGGCGTGATGGTGCTGCTGGTGCTGTTCAGCCTGATGCTCGGCTACGGGCTGGGCGGCGGTCAGGGCGCCGAGTCTGGAGAGCGCGGCCGCCAGCGCATCACCGTGGCCCTGGTGACCTCGATGCGCAACCCGGGGCTGGCGCTGTTGCTGGCCAACACCTATGCCCCCGAGATGCCCGGGGTGAAATTCGGCATCCTGGTGTACGTGCTGGTCACGGTGCTGGTGTCGCTGCCCGTGCTGCGCTGGCAGAGCCGGGCACGCCAGCCGAGCACTCACCAGAAACGCTGAAGTTTGCGGAAAGCGCCATGGCCAATCCCCCCATCCACCATCGCGCCCACGACACCTTCCGCCTCAAGCCTCAGTCGGTGAACCTGGCGCCAGGGCACGTCGTCGCCGATGGTCACGGCGGCGGCGGAGGGCTTCACCCGATTGCCAGAGTGGTGCTCGGCAGCTCACCGAAACGCTGCCGGTAATCCCGGGCGAAATGACCGGGATTGTGGAAGCCGAAGCTGGTGGCCACATCCGCGATCACCGTCGTGTCCGGATCGGCCCTCAGCAGCTGACGCCGAACGGCATGCAGCCTCTGAAGCTTGAGGTAGGCCATCGGGCCCATGCCGAGGTGATCGCGAAATCCCTGGATGAGGGTGCGGCGGCTGGCATACACCTGCCGGCAGAGGGCATCGAGGCTGATCGGTTCGAAGGGGTGCTCGTCCATCCAGCGCTGGGCCTGCATGACCAGCTCGGTCCGCGACGGTGGGCGCACCATGCCGCCGTGGTGTTCAACGCCATGGGCCAGTGCCTCCACGATCAGGGGCACAAGGTCTGCCATCGCCAGCTGGAACCTGCTGCCGCGCTCTCGGCCCTCCGGATCCGCTTCGGCAACGCTGAGCCAGCGCCGCAGGTGGGCCCGGATCCCGTCGAAGCGGCGGGGATCGACGCGCACCCAGTTGGCCTCGAACACCTCCGGCTCCAAGCCTGGACAACCCAGGGCCTCGGCCCAGCTCTGGAAATCGTTCTGGTTGATGGAGACGATCGCCAGGTCGCAGCGGGCGGCGATGGTGAGATGGATCTCAGAGTGTGGGCGGAGACCGAACAGCGCCTCGCTGGGGAGCCAGTGGCCGTGGGAGCAGAAGAGACCATCGCTGGATCGGGACGTGAGATCCAGGCAGATGAGCTGACGACTGCCAGGCTTGCTCCCGGAGGCGTGCAGGGCCCCATCGGCGCGAACCCGCAGGATCTGCACAGGGCCAACGGCCAGAGGCACCAGATCACCCCTGAGGGCACCGGAGGCCAGCTGGGTGAATCGCAGCGGCAGTCCCACCCCCTCGAGGAGTTCGGTCATCTGCTCGATGCAGCCGAACTGAAGGCTGGAGCGCACCGGAAGATTTGCCCGATTTGAGTGTGCTCAGTCTCCCATGCGCATCAGGATTGAAGGCACTCCTCCCGCCGCAGCCAACCGGCCGGAGGGCCGCCACGCGAAGCGGGCCCCCAACTGGCCCCAACTGGCCCCAATTGGCCCCAACACGATCCCTTAGCCAGACCACTTCCCATGCCCAACGGCAAGCCCAACATCCTGATCCTCTGGGGCGATGACATCGGCCAGAGCAACCTGAGCTGCTACAGCGATGGCCTGATGGGGTATCAGACCCCCAACATCGACCGGGTGGCCAAGGAGGG
>JAWOBH010000142.1:0-3393 GCA_046498125.1 Prochlorococcaceae cyanobacterium
GGTCGTCGATGGCCTTGCGCAACACCTCCAGATCGTTGAGTTCCCCCAGCAGATCCCGGCCCCGCTGCAGCTGTTGGCGCCAGTGGCGCTGGGCCGTTGCGGCGGGACCCGGCAGCGTGTCGAGCCGATCGCCATGGTCCGCCAAGCGGGCCCCCAGATCCCGGAGGCTGGCCAGCTGCTCGCGGCGCTCCGCCACCCACCAGCCCCGATGCAGCAGCAGCGAGGCCGGGTCGTCCATCCACTCCAGCAGCCAGGAGTGCAGGGGCTCCAGTCCCAGGGCCGTGTAGCGCGGCTCCCGCAGCCAGCCCTGCAGCAGGGCAAGTTGCTCGAGATGGCTGGCGCTGCGCAGGGACTCGCCGAGGTGGTCCTGGGCCAGTTGCCGCTCGCGCTTCAGTTGCCGCAGCACCGGCTTGAGCCGGCGCACCTCCCGCTCCGGCGCCTGGGGCAGGAAGGCGGCATCCAGGCGCTCGCGCAGGCGGTCGAGATCCCGGGCGATCGCCAGCCGCCGCTGGGTCTTGGCCAACCGCTTGGCGCTGACGCCCTCGGGCAGCTCCAGGGCCGGTTGGAACTGCAGCACGGTGCCGTGCAGCCGCCGCAGGTGCTCGTCCATCTGGCGCAGTGGTTCGGTCTCCCGGCTGTCCAGCACCGGACCCTGGAGCTGCACCAGCTGCCGGCAGTGCTGGGCGATCAGGCCGTGGGCGTGGTCGCCGTTGAGGATCGGTACGGCTGCGGTTGCCATGGCTCCACTCTCCCGGCCTGCGCGCCCCGGAATGGTTAAGGGAAGGTTGTCTCAGCGCGGAGCCGTCCAGTCCTGGAACCAGCCCCGCCGTTGCAGCAGCCACACCTGCAGGGCCGCCACCAGCAGCATCAGCAGCAGCGCGTAGGCGTAGCCGTAGCGCCAGTGCAGTTCGGGCATGTGCTCGAAATTCATGCCGTAGATGCCGCCGATCACGGTGAGCGGCGCAAAGATGCTGGTGATGATCGTGAGTGTTTTCATCACCTGGTTCATGCGGTTGCTCACGGTGGCGGCATAGGCCTGGGAGATGCCGTCGCACTGGTGGCGCAACAGCTCGCAGTTCTCGAACAGCAGCTCCACCTGTTCCGCCATGTCGCTGAAGCCGGCGAGGGCCTCAGGCCCCAGCAGCTGCTGCCGCTGGCGCAGCAGCTTGCGGATCTGGTGGCGCAGCGGCCAGATCTGATGGCGGATCCGGCGCACGTTGCTGCGGTGCTGGAAGGCCAGGTTCAGCAGCCTGGGTTTGGCCTGCCTGAGGGCCGCCTCCTCCAGCTCATCGAGACGGTTGGCCATCTGCTCGAGGATCGGGAACAGGCCATCGAGCACGTCGTCGATCAGGTAATGGAGGATGTCGTCCAGATCCCGCTGGTCCACCGCTCCGGCGTTGGAGCGCAGCCAGGCGGTGATCTCAGCAAACGACTCGCCCTGACCGGCTTCCTCGAAGCTCACCAGCAGGTTGGGCAGCAGCAGCAGGCCCACCTGGGAGCTGATCAGATGGGCCGGGTCGCGGGCCATGGCCAGGCGGTGCAGCACCACCAGCAGGGCGTGATCGAGGCTGTCCACCCGCGGCCGCTGGGGCACCTCCAGCAGGGGCGGCAGCAGCAGGGGGGGAATGCCCAGGCCTTGCAGCTGGCCGGCGATCTGATCCGGGTGGGAGAGACCCACCACCCGCAACCAGACCGGCACCCCGAGGCCCTTGAGCCGATCCAGGTCGCGGGCTGTGTCCAGCGGTCGCAGCTCAGCCCCGTTGGGGCCGAACACCATGGCGCTCATGCGGCAGGGCTGCCGGCCGCCATGCACATAGAGCTCGGTGGGCAGGCTGGCCGGCCGTTCCTCCAGCCGGCGGGAGGTCAGGGCACCAGGGGTTGGACGCAGCACGGTGCCTCGGGGATGATCCAGCGCTCGAGCACCTGGGCTCCGCCCACAAGGGAGGCCTGCAGCAGCAGGCAGACCATCACGTCGGACACCAGGCTCGGAGAGATCATGCCGGTTGGATGCGCCAGCGGCATCCTCGGAGCAGTCAGGCGGGCCGTCGGTGCTGCAGGTCACACGGGCCGCCATGGTGGCGCGGCGATGGCTGCATGGACCCCAGGGCCACGTTTAGCCTGGCTTGACGCCCGGTGCAGGGCCTCGACCTGCAGGATCTCCCCCCCTTGAGTTCTTCACCGTCCACGCCACCCTCCGGCGACCATCGCCCCGACGATGCACCCAGCGTTCGCGCTCCCCTGGAGGGCCATTCCTCCTACCGGGCCGAGGACTGGTCGCCCCAGCGGGTGATGTTTCACCAGAACCTGGAGACCTTCGCCGATCGGGTGGGCCTGCTGGTGGGCCTGCAGAGCAACGGCAAGCTCACCCAGGAGGAAGCTTACGAGCAGATCCGGCGCATGTGGAAGCAGCTCAAGGACAGCAAAGGGTCGCTGCTCAAGGGCTGAGCTGCATGGCTCAGTCCTGCTGCCCCAGGTGGCTGCTGATGCGTTCGAGATGCTCGCTCACCCGGCGCAGCCAGCGCATCGCCTCCAGGCGCTCGGTGCCGCCGTCCACGTCCAGCTCCCCGGCTTCCACCCGCGCCAGCACGGCATCACGGTAGCCATCCACCCGTTGCGCGAACCGGCCGGCGCAGCGTTCGGCGGCGGTGGCGCCGTCGCGCCACTGGCGCTCCAGCGTGAGGGGAATCAGGCGTTCCACCAGGTTCTGCAGGGCCTGGCGCTCGTTGGCCAGGGAGGCGCTGCTCACCACGGTGCGCAGCCGACCCGGTTCCTCCTCACAGCGTTCGTGCAGGCGCTGCAGGTGATCGAGGCCGTGGAGCAGATGCACCAGCTGGCGGCCCAGGGGCTCGCTGAGGCCGCCGAGGTGGATCTGATCCAGATACAGCTCCAGCCGGTCGAGGTCGGCCTGCAGCACCTCCAGTTGCTGCGGCTTGCGGCGGCTGGAGTCCACGGCCAGGGCCCGGCGCAGCAGGTTGAGCAGGGTCACGAAGGTCTGGTTGATCGCCTCCTCGACCTGGCTGATGGCCGTCCCCGCATCCTGCGGGGGGGTGTCTCCGAGGGCGTCCACCGTGCGATTGCCGTCGGCGGGCAGCAGCCGGCGGATCAGAGCGGCGAAGGGCACGGTGAACGGCAGCATCAGCAGCACACCGATGACGCTGAAGCCGGTGTGGAAGGCTGTGAGGGCGAACTCCGCGTCGTTGCGGATCAGGCCCGGCCACCACTGCACCAGGGCCCCCAGGTAGAGGGGCAGCAGGATGAAGGCCAGGCCGGCGGTGAACAGGTTGAACACCACATGGCCCGCAGCGGTGCGCCGGGCGCTGAGGCTGGCCCCGATGGCTGCCAGGATCGCGGTGATCGTGGTGCCGACATCGAAGCCGATCGCCAGGGCCTGGC
>JAWOBH010000201.1:0-2721 GCA_046498125.1 Prochlorococcaceae cyanobacterium
CCGCGGGCAGGGTGGCGCGCACCTCGGCCGGGGTTCTGCAGGGAAAGACCCGACGGGGCAGCTCCAGCCCCTGCAGGCTGCCGCCGAGATAGAAGCGGCCGCGCTCGCCGCTGATCATGCGCACGGCGGGATGCTCGATCGAGGTGGTGCCGTAGCAGCCCTGGGCCTCCTTGGCCTTGTCGGGCTCCCAGCGGCTCTCCACGGTGAGCACCGCCAGCTCCTGGCCCTGGTAGGTGAGCAGCAGGCGATCCCCGATGGCGATGCTCTCGTCGTCGCTGTCGAACACGATCGGCAGGCCGAACAGCAGGCCGCTGCTGGTGCGGTGGCCGGCCACCACGGCGTCGTAGTCCTCCTGATGCATGAAGCCGCGCAGAGGCGAGAAGCCCCCCACCACCAGCAGTTCCACATCGCAGGCATTGCGGTGGCTGCACTCGATCCGTCGGCCGGCGCTGGCCTTCACCGACTCGTGATCGGCCTCCGGCACCATCAGGTCCACCAGGCTGCCGCCGTGGGGGGCGATCAGCTCCGGTGCCGGGCTGGTGGTGGTGCTGGTGGTGGGGCTGGTCATGGCTGGGGCTTGGCGGGTGGCTGCTGGCGGATGGCCATGCGGGCGAACTTGCGCTCGGGCACGGCGGGTTTGTCGCCGGTGGCCGGGCGGGCCAGGGTGGTGACGGCGGTGAGGGTGATCAGAGGCGAGGCGAAGTTCTGCTGCTCCTCGATCATCCGGGCGAAGCGCTCGAGCATCGCCAGGCCCACCTTGCGCACGTCGCCAGCAGGGATCTTGGTGTCCTGAGACACCTCATCGATGAGTTGCTTGAAATTCATTGCGTGTGTCCGCGGTCGCGGAACTGGAGTGGAAGGAGGGCTCTCTCCGCCGTCGGCGGCTGATACTCCTGGCAAGGACGTTACCTCAGGTTTTCGGCCGAGCAGGCGGTGCGTAGGTCACCCCCACACCCTCTGCAGCACCTGCTGGTAGAGCTCCGGCGGACTGAGGCCGGGGATCAGATCACCGCGCTCATCGAGGACGCTGAGGTTGGGGTAGGTGCCGAGGAAGCGGTCGGGC
Source organism: Prochlorococcaceae cyanobacterium (assembly GCA_046498125.1). Lineage (GTDB taxonomy): Bacteria > Cyanobacteriota > Cyanobacteriia > PCC-6307 > Cyanobiaceae > NIES-981. The sequence continues at coordinate 1,064 of JAWOBH010000201.1, forward strand.
ACCTGGTCGCCGAACAGCAGGGCCACGGAGGCCGAGCCGTGGTCGGTGCCGCGGGAGCCGTTTTCGCGCAGGCGGCGGCCGAACTCGCTCACCGCCAGCAGGCTCACCTGGGGCCGGTTGGGCAACCGTTCCAGGCCGGCCGCGAAGGCGGCCAGGGCCTCGGCCAGCTCGCCGAGCACGCGGCCGTGGCGACTGGCCTGGCCGGCGTGGGTGTCGTAGCCACCCTGGGCGAGCTGCAGCACCGGCGGGCAGGCGCCGCTGGAGATCAGGCGCAGGGCCAGGCCCACCTGCTGGCCGAGGCCGCTGCGGGGGATCTCCAGCCCAGACGGCAGGGGGGCCAGCTGGCCACGCAGGCGCTGCAGCTCCTGATTCCCGGCCCGCTCCAGCTCAAGCATCCGGCGCAGCACGGGGTTGGCGCCGGCGCGGTCGGGATCGAGGCTGGCGGGCTGGCGGCCCTGGAGCTGGGCCGGCGCCAGCTGGATGGCGAGCACCTCGCCACCCTCCATGGCTGGGCTTCCGGAAGGGCCCAGGGCCACCAGGGGACCGGCGCTTCGGCGCTGATCGAAGGCGGCGGCGATCCAGCCGGGGCCTTCGCCGGAGGGGGAGGCGGTGGCCCACTGGTCGGCCGCCTTGAAGTGGCTGCGGTTGGGCCGGGGCCAGCCCACCCCCAGGGCGAAGGCCAGGCGCTGGCTCTGCCAGAGGGGCAGCAGCGGCGCCAGGGCCGGATGCAGGGCGAGGCCGTCGGCCAGGGGCAGGGCATCGGCCAGGGCCAGGGTGGGACGCACCTGGCCGTAGAGCGGATCGCGCACGGGGGCCACGGTGTTGAGGCCGTCGTTGCCGCCGCGCAGCTCCAGCAGCACCAGCACGTGGCGGCTGGCGGCGCCGGCGGAGTGGCCGCGCCAGCCGCCGGCGAGGGCGGCGCTGGCCGAGCCGGCGGCGAGCAGGGAGAGCAAGGTGCGGCGTTTCATGTCAGGCCAGCTGCCACACGGGATCGGCGAACAGCAGGGCGATGGCCTCGCGGCTGGGCTCGGCCGGCAGTGCCACGGTGAGTGGGGCGATCGGTGTGAGCCAGATGGCCAGCTCGGGGGGCAGGAGCCGCGTGGCCCACACCTCCTCGTCGCTCAGCAGGGCCTGGAGGGTGCGACGGCGGGCCTGGAGCCAGCGCAGGTTCAGCCACTGCTCATTCACCGGCCAGCCCTTCACCGAGGGCGGCTCGAAGGGCGGCTGCCCCATGGCCCGTAGGCCGCGCAGGCTGATGGGGATGACATCGGGGTGGCGGCTGCCGAGCAGGCGCAGGCTGCGGGCCACCACCTCGATCGGATCGGCCAGGCGCAGGCCCCGCTTGCGGCTTTCGATCGCTTCCGGGGCGGCGGCGATGGCGTCCATCAACCAGGGAATCGAGAGCTGCTGCTGGCGCCAGCCGTTGGCGATGGCCTCGAGGCGCTGCGGCGGTGGCGGGCCGCCCACCTGCTGGCGCCAGATCCGGGCACTGATGTGGCGGGCGCTGGCGGGTTGCTCCGCCAGCCAGGCCGCCAGGCTCTCGGCATCGAAGGTGTGGGTGCGGCCAAGAATGGTTTTGGGGCCGAAGTCGTGCCGGCGGGGATCAAGCACCAGCTGGGGCTCACCATCCGGCTGGGGGCGATCGAGGCGGTAGCCGC
>JAWOBH010000265.1:0-5464 GCA_046498125.1 Prochlorococcaceae cyanobacterium
ATAGGCCGGTTTATTCAGGATCAGACTCTTACAACGCCGCAGTTCGAACCCCAGCGCCTCGGTCAGAACGCCCTGGTGACGGATGGAAAAACGCTCCAGGTCCCGCAGCCTCTGGCAACCACTGAGGATGCCCAGCACCGCCACCAGCAGCAGATACCAGGCCGGAAACCGAACCCCACGCCGCATCCGCGCGTCCGGGATCGCCTTGAGGTAGCTGATCAGGTCGAGATCGGTTGCGGCGGCAGAGCTTTCGGGCACAGGGAGGAGGCCATTCCGCAGACCTCAACCCATGCTCGCAGCCCCGGCAAGAGAGCTTGTGACACACTTTGAATCAGCCCTGCCGGGAGGGGAGAGTTCGAAGTCGTCCTTTAACGCATCGAGACCGGCGATCAGGTGCTCATCCATGGGGATGGTGCCGCCACCACGATGCAGTCGGTGACCCTGCGCAGGGACTAATGGAGCAGTCGCCCATAGTGATGCCGTAAGGATTGTTGTCGACAGCGTGGTCCTCACGCAGGCCGTTGGGAGAGCTGTCTTCCATCACGGAAGCGTCGCCAGCGAACACAGCGGAGGCCGAGTCTCGAAGAGATTGCCAACGGCGATGGTGCTGATCTGGGAGGCGTTGGAGGTGGTGCGGTTGACGGCATCAACCCCTTGTCGCTGTCTCGGACCCTCGTCGCGGGGATGTCGATCTGATCACCATTGATAAATTTGCCGCGGGCGTCAGCCTGGTCAACGTCCTTGGGGAACACGTCAAACACTGTGGAGCTCCTGTTCTCGTCATGGGAGTCGGGAGTATCAAAGGGTGCAGTGGTCGGAGGCAGGCCTACCTGTCCGGCAGTCTTTGCTTGGCAACGGTGACTCTCTGCACAACCCTTGGCGACTCGGGAGGTCTTCAGAAAGCATCGCCGCAGCTGCAGCCGCAGGCCCATGGCGCCCTGGCTGGCCCCCAGTGCTGCTTTGATCGCTGCGCACTGGATTCCCGCGGGCTGGTCGCGTTGTGAAGACACGCAACCCTTCGCAAAGAGGGGCGCCCGTGCATGTCGCTCCCCTTAGGTTGACGCTGTGCCCTGCCGGCACAACTGACCTCCTGATCGCCACCCATGGCCGTTGCCCTTGCCTCCCAGCTGCGTGAAGGCACCAAGAAAGCCCACACCATGGCCGAGAACACCGGCTTCGTGAGCTGCTTCCTCAAGGGCGTGGTGGATAAGGCCAGCTACCGCACCCTGGTGGCCGACCTCTACTTCGTGTATTCGGCGATGGAGGAGGAGATCGGCAGGCTGCGCGAGCAGGGCCATCCGGTGGTGGCGCCGGTGGGCTCCCCCGAGCTCAACCGCCGCGAGGCTCTCGAGCACGACCTCGCCTACTACTTCGGCGCCAACTGGCGCAGCACCATCGAGGCCACACCCGCTGCCAAGGAATACGCGGCCCGCATTCATCAGCTGGGGGCCGAGAGCCCCGAGCTCCTGGTGGGCCATCACTACACCCGCTACATCGGCGATCTCTCCGGCGGCCAGATCCTCAAGGCCATCGCCCAGAAGGCCATGAACCTGGGCGAGCACGACGGTCTGCGCTTCTACGAGTTCGACGCCATCCCCGACGAGAAGGCGTTCAAGACCGCCTACCGCGCCACCCTCGACAGCCTGCCGATCGATCAGGCCACCGCCGATCGCATCGTGGCGGAGGCCAACCACGCCTTCCACCTCAACATGAAGATGTTTCAGGAGCTGGAAGGCAACCTGGTGGCCGCCATCGGCAAGGTGCTGTTCGGCTTCCTCACCCGCCGCCAGCGCAGCGGCAGCACCGAGGCGGTGGTGGCCTGAGGCCGCACGCCGGGCCTGGGCCCCGTCCGCGGTTGGTCCACCGTCGCCCGAACCCGGCTGTAGCCGACCAGTGCATTCGCACCGGCAAACCAGTCCAACAGCCGTACCCCAGGCCCTCGGCAAGCCCTGTAGCTGTTGAAAGCATCAGTTCAGAACTTCAGTCGTCGATGCGATCGACGCTCGCCAGCCTGGTGACAGGCCCAGCGTCAGGTGGTTCGATGGCGCCGGCCTTGAAGGTCGCCTGAAAGAACCATTGGCGCCCGTCCTGGCTGCGCCGATCGACCTTGAAACTGCACAGACCCAGCTCCCTCAGGGCCAGGCTGAGGGCATCTCCACTGCAGCCGGGGCAGCTGATGTGAACATCCGCCAGGCCTGCGACAGCAACGCGATAGGTAGGCATGGCCATGCCTCGTGTTCGGCCCACCTTCCCATGGCGAGGCGGTGAACGGAGCCCGACGCCGCGAGCAGGTAGCAAGAATCACAACAGCCCTGATGCCGGCCACTAAGATTTACAAATGTTTACGGGCTGCGTGGCTCCAGATGACCTCCTCCCCTGATCTGGCCTCCCTCTACCAGCTGCTGGCCAGGCAGCAAAGGCCCATCCTGCCCTCGGGTGAGCGGCGCGCCATCCTCGGCTGCGGGTACGTGGGCGAGGCTGTTGCCAGGGCCTGGAAGCAGGAGGGGCATGCCCTGTGGGCAACCACAACCCGGCGCGAGCGTCTGGGCGAACTGTCCGAGTTGGTGGACACCCCACTGATCTTTGATTCGACCGACTCCAGCACCAACCTCGATTTCGCCGCAGATCTCGATGGGATCTTGGTGTCCTTCGCGCCCTCGAAGAGTTCTGAGGTTGATCTCACCCAATACCGGCGGACGTTTCTTGCTGGCTTGCAGCGTCTCAGTGAGACGCTGGATCGGCGCCCCCACGGCACACCGCTGCAGCTGGTCCATCTGAGCAGCTGTGGCGTTTACGGCAACCGGCAGGGTGCTGTCACCAGCGAAACCGCCCCCACAGACTTTGATCACCCCGTCAACCAGGTTCTGGTCAAGGCCGAAGAGATGATTGCGTCCATCCGCTCCGACAGGATCAAGGTCTGCGTGCTGCGACTGGGCGGTATCTATGGACCCGGTCGCGATATTCCAGCGATGCTGTTGTCGGCGGCTGGCGGCTTGGTTCAACGCAATGGTCTGAACGTGCCGTGCTGGATCCACCGCGACGACATCGTTCGAGGTGTCTGCTTCGCTTTCGAGCAGGGGCTGAACGACACATACAATCTTGTCAATGACACCCAGCTCAGCGGACAGGAGCTCACGGATCGCCTCTGTGAGAAGGCTGGCCTGCCCCTAGCCAAGTGGATGACGATCAACACGAGCGATCGGGTGCTGAACGCGCGCGTCAGCAATGACAAGATCAAGCAGCTTGGCTTCGCCTTCACTCACCCATGCATGGTGGGGTGATACCTGCGCTCCACCCAGCGAATGAGTTGGTGATTTTCATCGTAGTCGATGATCAGATGCACAAAACTGCTGGCATCCAACAGACATCCGAAGTGGAGCGCAAATGACCCCTCCGGTAAACAACCTGGCAGGCTGCAGATCAGATTGTCCAGAAAGAAGCCATTCACATCATGTCGGCACAAGCTTTCTGCATTGAATGGCTTCAGTGGCTTGATTTGTGTTGCGAGTTCGCTCGATAGACCGGGTCTCAGCTCTTGCTCCACTCCAGGCCAGCCTGCTACGGTCATAAATAGAGCGTCCAGAGACTCTGGCTGTTCCCGCACGGGATCTTGGTGTGCTCGTTTGCAGCGAAACGGGATGGCTGCGATTGAATCCAGAATCATTCGGCCATCAGCCTGCCGCTGATAGAGCGCAACCAGCATCGATCGTGAGCGGCCGGTGAAGAAATTCACTTCATGTCCCGCGCGCGCAGCGCTCCCGCCCATCTCCAGGCTTGACTGACCTGCGGTCTCGGGAAAATGCCAGCAGTTGTTGCCCAGGTTGTAGTGGTGTCGATTCAGCGGGAATCGGCGTTCTCTACCCGGGGCGAATCGCAGACCGGTTCCATGCCACTCACCCGTATCAGCATCAGAAAATCGAATGGCATACAGCGATCCGGTCGGATTGCATGTGCCGTGGTTCAGATCCATGCCGTGGGCGTCTCGGCCGTACCAGGTCGTCATCCCTAACCAGTCGCCATCGAAGCTGGCTCGCATCAGATCCCACTGCCGATCAGCACCTGCGTTAGTCCGGTTGGTTATGTTTTCCATGGTGATCAGCTCAGCACCGAGATGCCATTGTCTGATCCTGTCATGCTGATCAGAGGCCCGGATGAGGGGCAGCCCTGGGACCAAGCCGCAGCTGGTCGAGCGATGGTTTGATCTTGTGTGATTGTCTGCCGTTCAATTCCGGCAGCTGAAAGCTTGCAGCGTTTCGACCGTGAGGTGTCTTCTTCGACTCCTCTGCGCCATCCCAAACGTCTCCTCCTGCGCACCTGCCACCTGAGCCTCCAGGGGTGCCTGTTGACCCCAGACCCGGATTTACCATTGGCCAACAGCGGGATCGGCAGGCTATGGCCAAGGTGGGCGACAAGGTCGGCGTGCTGCTGCTGAACCTCGGGGGTCCGGAGCGGATCCAGGACGTCGGCCCCTTTCTGTACAACCTCTTTTCGGATCCGGAAATCATCCGGCTGCCGAACCCGGCGCTGCAGAAACCACTGGCCTGGCTGATCAGCAGCCTGCGAGCGGGTAAATCCCAGGAGGCCTACCGCTCCATCGGTGGCGGCTCCCCCCTCCGGCGCATCACCGAGCAGCAGGCGCGGGAGTTGCAGAGCGTGCTGCGCCAGCGGGGCATCGAAGCCACCAGTTACGTGGCGATGCGCTACTGGCACCCGTTCACCGAATCGGCGGTAGCCGACATCAAGGCCGACGCCGTCGATGAAGTGGTGGTGCTGCCCCTCTACCCCCACTTCTCGATCAGCACCAGCGGCTCCAGCTTCCGGGAATTGCAGCGCCTGCGCCAGGCCGATCCCGCCTTCGCCGCCCTGCCGATCCGCTGCATCCGCAGCTACCACGACGATCCCGGCTACATCGGCGCCATGGCGGAGCTGATCGCCCGCGAAATCCAGGCCTGCCCCGATCCCGCCAGCGCCCACGTGTTCTTCAGCGCCCACGGGGTTCCCAAGAGCTACGTGGAGGAAGCAGGCGATCCCTACCAGCGGGAAATCGAGGACTGCAGCCGGCTGATCATCGAGCGCCTGGAGCGCGACCTCGGCCACGCCAATCCCCACACCCTGGCCTACCAGAGCCGGGTGGGTCCGGTGGAGTGGCTGCGGCCCTACACCGATGAAGCCCTGCAGGAACTCGGGCAGCAAGGGGTGAAGGACCTGGTGGTGGTGCCGATCAGCTTCGTGAGCGAACACATCGAAACCCTCGAGGAGATCGACATCGAGTACCGCGAGATCGCCACCGAGGCGGGGATCACCAACTTCCGCCGGGTGCCGGCCCTCGACACCAGCCCCTCGTTCATCGAGGGGCTGGCCCAGTTGGTGCAGCGGGCCCTGGAGGGCCCGGAGGTGAACCTCGATCAGGCCGCCGCCCTGGCCACCAAGGTGAAGCTCTATCCCCAGGACCGCTGGGCCTGGG
>JAWOBH010000012.1:0-3931 GCA_046498125.1 Prochlorococcaceae cyanobacterium
CCGCAGTGAGCGGGTGACCGGCAACGAACCGGGAAGCTGCCGCAACATCACCGGCGACGAGTACATCGGCAGCCAGCAGTACGAGGGCTTCTGCGGCACCAAGCCGGCTCCCGAAGCCCCCAAGGTGGGGTTCAGCGTCACCAACAAGGCCCAGGTGGTGAGCGGCACCCGCTATGCCGGCCTGGAGCAGGCCTCCGACTACTGCAGCACCAACGCCGTGCGCAGAATCCGCGAGCGCACACCGGTGCGTGGCGTCAGCCGCATGAGCGGCATTCAGCCCGGCATCGGCGGGGTGATGACAGGCGCCGCGCGCGGCGCCTGCGAGGAGGTGAGCGGCACCCCCTACGTGGGCACCGACCAGCAGCAACTGGCCTGCGGAGCGGCAGCCCCCGGCGACGCCGACTTCCCCCAGCCGCTCGATGGCAGCCAGCCCTGGCAGCGCTTCAGTGTGCAGTCGCCGGCGCGGGCCGCCCAGATCTCCCGTGAGCGGGGCGGCGGCGTCACCGGCACCAGCTATGAACAGGGAAACCGCATCACCGGCCCCTTCGACCTGGCGGGCGGCAAGGTGACCGGAACCGAGCAGTTCCGCTTCGATGGCCGCGGAGCCCGGATGTCTCGTGGTCCGATCCCCATGGCCACCCCCACGGGTGGGGAAGCCGAGGCCGCACCGGGTCGGCCCACCTCCAGGGTCACCGGTGAAGGCATCTCCACCGGTCTGAACATCACTGGTGATGACTGGGATCGGGGCAAGCACGTCACCGGCACCGAGGGGGCTTCGGCCCGTCGGCGCAACCCCAGCCGCCCCGGCCCGATGACAGCCATGCCCGGCTATCAGTCCAAGCGCAATGAGGACGTGCCCGAACCCGTGAGCCGTGTCACCGGCTCCAGCGGCAACACCATCGCCGGATCCCTGATCACGGTGTCCGGCGGCGCCCGCGGCTGAACTGAGCATGACCCGCCGTTCGGCTTCAGCCATCCGCCCCCTGGCCCCCACCGCGCCCCGACGGCGGCCCGGGACCGAGGCTGACACCACCACCCCGGCAGCGGCCCCGGTCACCCCCGCCCCAGGCTCCCCGGAGGCCGGCGGGCCGGTGCTGCGGGGCACCCGGGCGCGGGCAGCCTTTCAGCAGGCCCGCAGCGTGAGTCCGTTGACGCCGACGCGCAACCAGCCCCTGCGGCGCGCCCGCAGCACCAGTCCCTCCAGCCCCAAAGCCTCGGGGCGCGGATTCCGCCCGCCCATCAGCCGGCCAGAGGCCCTCACCAGCCAGGCAGCGCTCGGCAGCCAGGGGATGGAGCAGCACCCGCTCACCAATGGGGCAGCCAACGCCGCCCTGCGCCGTTACGACGAGCAGGTGAAGCACCGCTTTGATCGCATCGTGCCGGTGCTCAAACGGATCGCCGCGCTGCAGCACGAGGACCGCTTCGAGGAGCGCGCCCAGGAGCTGGCGCGGACGGAACTGGGCCACGACCTGCCCGCACCGGTGTTGGAGGCTGCCTGGGTGAGCCAGCTGGACATGCGCACCCTGTTCGCCTGGTGCGTGTTCGAAGCCTATGAACGCACCAGTGTCGAGTTCTTCGCCAGCGATCCGCTTGGCGGCCAGCCCGGCAGTGAACCCGCCGACAGCTTCAACGCCTTCCTGCTCTCCTGCGGCTTCCACCTGCTCGACATCACTCCCTGCGCCGATGGCCGCCTGGCCCATGCCATCGCCTATGCCCTGCGCCTGCCGTTCAGCTCCGTGCGCCGCCGTCCCCACGCCGGCGCCCTGTTCGACGTGGAGACCACGGTGAACCGCTGGGTGAAAACCGAGCACAGCCGCTACCGGGAGGCCATCCCCAACCCAGCCCAGGCGCCCACCCGCTACCTCAAGGTGGTGCTCTACCACTTCAGTTCCCTCGATCCCAGCCATGAGGGCTGCGCCGCCCACGGCAGCGACGACGCCCTGGCGGCCTCCTGTGGCCTGGCGCGCCTTCGGGACTTCCAGCAGGCGGTGGAGAACAGCTTCTGCTGCGGTGCTTCGGTGGATTTGCTGCTGATGGGCATCGACACCGACACCGACGCCATCCGGGTGCATGTACCCGGAATGGATGGCAGCACCCATCTGGAGCGCTGGCTGGATGCGGCCGACGTCTATCGGGCCACCAAGGGGCTCGATCCCGGTGCCGCCCGCGCACGCATCGCCGCCATGGTGCAGGAGAGCGCCGCCGCCAGCCCCGATCCCGGCATGGTGACGCTGGTGAGCCGGCTGCTGGAGCACAACATCTCCCAGATCGACTACGTGCACCGCTTCCACAACGGGCACTACAGCGATGACGGCCATGCCGAGCGCTTCATCGGCGTGGGCATCGGCTTCAAGGAGATTCATCTCCGCAATCTCACCTACTTCGCCTACATGGACACCGTGGAGGAGGGGGCGGCGGACCTCGATGTGGGGGTGAAGATCTTCAAGGGCCTGAATGTGTCCAGGGGCCTGCCGGTGCCGGTGGTGGTGCGCTTCGACTACCACGGCCAGGTGCCCGGGGCCCGGGAGCGGGCGATCCAGCACTGCCAGCGGGTGCAGGCGGCGATCGAGAGCCGCTACGGCGAACTGGTGGGACAGGGCCTCCTGCATGCCCTGCTCACCGTGCGCGACCAGGACCGCCACAGCCCGGCCGAGACCATTGGTTCCACAGTCACGTTCGCCACGGGAGGAGGGCACTGAGATGCTGATCTGCAAGGTGCTGAAACCCCTGGTTTCCACAAACCGCATCCCCGATTTCCAGCACAAGCACCTGCAGGTGGTGCTCGACGGCAGCACCCAGAAGGTGGCGGTTGATGCGGTGGGAGCGATCCCGGGCGACTGGGTGATCTGCGTGGGCAGCTCCGCCGCCCGCGAAGCCGCGGGAAGCAAGTCCTATCCCAGCGATCTGACAATCGTGGGGATCATCGACCACTGGGATCCCGACGCGGCCAAGGCCGACGCCGAGCGCCTCGGCGGGGGGGGCGGGTGATGGAGATCATGCAGGTGGTCACCTCCCTGGTGTGCACCCAGCGGGTGGGTGGCCTTGACCACTGCAACCTGCGGGTGCTGCGCAACAGCAAGGGCAAGATGAGCGTGGCCGTGGATCCGGTGGGCGCCGCCCCCGGCAACTGGGTGTTCACCGCCAGTGGCTCCGCCGCCCGCTTCGCCTGCCCCAATCCCGCCGTGTTCACCGATCTGACGATCGGCGGGATCATCGATTTCTGGGAGCCCGACGGCTAGAGATCGCCATCCCCCACTCCCCTGCATTCAGCGGGTGTCCGCCCCCCTGACCGTCCCGTTCTTCCCCAGCCCTTCCCTCCTCGCCATGGCCACCAGTCCCCGCCCAACCTCCAGCGCGCGGTCCGCCGACGCCACCCCCGCGGAGGGCAATCCAGCGGCAACCCCGGCGTCACCGGCCACGCCGGCACCGGCCCAGACTCCGGCAGCCGCCACCCCGGCGGCCAGCAGCAGCAGCGCGGCCCGCGCCCTACCAGCCGCCGCCAGCTCCCGCACCGACAGGGCGCGCACCGGCACGTCCCGGAGCAGCAGCACCGGCCGCAGCACGGCCTCACGCCCCGCTGCCAGCCGCGCCAGTTCCCGGCGAGCCGCCCCCGCTGCGACCGCTGGCGGCCGCACGGGCGGCAGGGGGCGCAGCGGGGGCGGCAGCTCCGGCCGGCCGGCCGCGGCGGCCGGCAACGCCGAGCCCAGAGTGACGGGCATCGCCCTGGGGATGATCGAGACCCGCGGTCTGGTGCCGGCGATCGAGGCCGCCGACGCCATGACCAAGGCGGCCGAGGTGAGCCTGGTGGCCCGTGAATTCGTGGGCGCCGTCTCCGTGACCGTGCTGGTGCGTGGGGAGACCGGCGCGGTAAACGCCCCCGTGCGCGCCGGTGCCGACGCCTGCGAACGGGTGGGCGACGGGCTGGTGGACG
>JAWOBH010000042.1:0-6581 GCA_046498125.1 Prochlorococcaceae cyanobacterium
TTCTCCGGATCCAATGTGCCGCCGAAAGGGACATGGAACTCCTTGATTGAGAGCTGCCCGTTATGGTGCTTCCGGTACATCTGCGGCTTTCAGCAGTTGTAGCAATCGTTGATTGCCCTGATCGAGGCCAGTTTATCGACTCTCGATCGCTGAAACAAGCTGCGCCGCAATGGTTTTGCCTTTTTCAGCAGTCCCCAGTTATACACCACCACTTACACCACCACAATTTTTTGCTTGCCTGGGTTTTAGCAGGACGCCACGGGACACCGAGATTCTCAGACCCATTGCAGTGCAGCTGATCTGAGCCTTTCTGGGACGCAGCGGGATCAGCCGGGACAGCCCGTTGTGAGCACGGAACGGAGGGGGTGGGATTCGAACCCACGGACCCTTGCGGGTCGCCGGTTTTCAAGACCGGAGCCATCAACCACTCGACCACCCCTCCAGGTGGTGCCGCGGCAGGGATGCTGCGACGCGACCCGCGCATTTTCCCATGGTCCCGTGCGGGAGATCACGATTTCGCAGCCGTGGCATGCTCCGGCACCTGGTCCAGACCGGCAGGAACCAGAGTGCTGGTCGTGCCCGCCACCGGCGAATCCCCTTTGGCTCCTGACCTGCCGCACCGCAGCCTCCGCGGCGCCCTGAGAATCCTTTCTCTGGCCTGTGCCGGACTGCTGATGGGCACGTTTGCTGTGCAGGCGGCCCGGGGCGAAACCGTGGTGGAGCGGGCCGCCCGCACCGGGGTGCTCACCCTGGGCGGCCGCCCCGACCTGCCGCCTTACACCTTCCTGAACGACAGCGGGGAGCCGGTTGGCTACGGCGTCGATGTGGCCCGGCTCATCGGGGCGGAGGTGTCGCGCTATCTCGGCAGGCCCGTGCGGGTGGAGTTCGAGCCCGTGAGTGATCCCGAGACCCTGTTCAGGCAGGTGAGCCATGGGGAGATCGCCCTCTCCTGCGGCGCCCAGTTCACCTGGGAACGGGAGATGTTCGTCGACTTCTCCATTCCCTTCAGCCTCTCGGGCATCCGCATTCTCACGCGAGCCAGCGGGCTGAGCGGCACCCCCGAATCCCTCGCCGGCAAGCGGATCGCCGTGGTGCCGGGCTCCCTCGGAGAGAAGGCGGTGCGCGACCTGAGGCCCGAGGCGATCCGGGTTCCGGTGCCAGGGGTGAAGGAGGGCCTGGCGGCACTCACCTCCGCCAGGGTGGATGGGGTAGCCGGAGACAGCATCCTGCTGGCGGGTGCTGCCAGCTCGGCGGGCAGCCCGGGTCTGGCCCTGGTACCCGAGGACCCTCTGGTGCGCTATGCCGTGGGCTGCATGATGCCGGAGAACAATTCCACGTTCCGCAATCTGGTGAACCTGGCCATTGCCCAGATGATCCAGGGGTATGTGATCGACGATCCGGCCTCCACCGCCAGCGTGAACCGCTGGCTCGGGCCCGGTGGCGTGCTGGAGCTGCCACCTGAGCTGATCAAGGCCTACTTCCAGACCGTGCTGCTGAATCACGAGCAGATCAACGTTCCCACCACCCGCTAGATCACCCAAGCCACCGATGACGATCACCTCCCGCGCCGGCCTGCTGGGCTTTCTGGTTTCGCTGGCGGCCTTCACCCAGCCAGCCGGTGCGGCGGCCAGCCGCTCAGCCGTCGATGCCGGCATCCCCGCTGCGCCCACCTCGATCGAAGGTCGGATGAGCCGGATCGCGGCCGCCGTGCGCGAGCGGCAGGGCCAGCTGGGGCCGGCGCCAGGTCCGTTGGCTGACGCCGGCACACCCGTGGCCGCCTTCGTCAACGGTCCCCGGGGCGCTGCCGTGGCTCGACCGGTCGGCGGGTTCGTCAACGGCCACCCCTACTACGGCGGACCCTCCAGGGGCTTCGTGAACGGCGGCGGCGGCTTCGTCAATGCCGCCTACCGCGGCGGCGGTTTCGTGAACGGTGGTGGCTTCGTCAATGCCCGCCCCGGCGGTGCCGCCTTTCGGAACTGGTGAGGAGTGGTGCCGGCACCTGGCTTCGGGCCGATCGGTCTGGTGGTGATCCAGCCCACGCCCTTCTGCAACCTCGACTGCGATTACTGCTACCTGCCTGATCGCAGCGACCGCAGCCGGCTGTCGCTCGACCTGGTGGATCCGATCCTCAGGGCCGTGCTCACCAGTCCCTTCGTGGGCACCGACCTCACGATCCTGTGGCACGCGGGTGAGCCGCTGGCCGTGCCGGTGGGCTTCTACGACGAGGCCACGCGCCTCCTGCGCCGGGCGGAAGGGCGCTACAGGCGCGATCCGATCGCCATCGGCCAGAGCATCCAGACCAACGCCACCCTGATCGATCAGGCCTGGTGCGACTGCTTCCTGCGCAACGGCATCCAGGTGGGGGTGAGCCTCGACGGGCCGGCCTTTCTGCATGACGCCCACCGCCGCACGCGCACCGGGCTCGGAACCCATGCCGCCACGATGCGCGGCATTGCCCACCTGCGGCGCAACAACATCCCCTTCCATGTGATCGCGGTGCTCACCAGGGAGTCGCTGGATCATGCCGATGCCATCGTTGGCTTCTTCCTGGAGAACGGCATCACCGAGGTGGGCTTCAACATGGAAGAAACCGAAGGCATCAACCGCGCCTCCAGCCTGGAGGGGGGCGGATGTGAGCAGCACTACCGCACGTTTCTGGAGCGGGTGTGGGAGCTCACGGCACAGAGCCAGGGCGCCTTGAGGTTGCGGGAATTCGAGACAACCTGCGCACTTGCCTGCACGGATTCACGCCTGGAGCGCACCGACATGAACCGCCCCTTCGTGATTCTCAATGTTGATCATCGGGGCAACTTCTCGACCTTTGATCCGGAACTGCTGGCGGTGAGAACGGAAGAGTATGGCGATTTCGTGCTCGGCAACATCCTTACTGATTCACTCGAATCCGTGTGTGCCACCGAAAAGTTTCAGCGCATCCACAGCGACATGCAGGCTGGTATCGAGCGCTGCCGCAGCAGCTGCGACTATTTCGGCCTCTGCGGAGGCGGTGCCGGCAGCAACAAGTACTGGGAGCACGGCAGCTTCGACTGTGCCGAAACCCAGGCCTGTCGCTACCGCATCAAGATCGTCGCCGATGTGGTGCTGGCGGGCCTGGAGGCCGAACTCGGTCTTGGCCCTGACCTGCCATCAGCCATCTCCCAACCAGCGGTGGCGCACCATCGGCTTGGTTGAAGTCTGGTGATCCCTACCTGAACCGCCCTGGGCGGCAGGGAACCAGCTCCATAGGGTTGTTTTCAACAACGACCCGTTCGCCAACGCTCCATGGACCCCACCCAGCCCGTTCCCGAAGCCATCAGCCATCGCCAGCTGGCCCGTCTGCTGCGCACTGCCGCCGCCGAGCCTGCTGCCGCCGCTGAACCCGGCGCGGATCCGGCGGGCGGGGAACGGAATCGCGACCTGGAGGCGTTGCTGCAGGCCTACGGCCAGCTGAGTGTGCAGCTGCTGCGGGCCTTCGAGGGGGTCGGTGATGAGCTCGGTCGCGGTCGCTCGCCCCGCCAGGTGATGGCGATGGGAGCCCTGAGGGCCCATGCCCACATGGCTCTGCAGGCCCTGGCGGCGAGTCAGACCTGAACGACCTCCACACCTGGGATCAACTGCTGCGCCGCCATGTGGATGGCCACGGGCGCGTGGACTACCAGGCCTGGAAGGCCGATGACGCTGAGCTCCTGGCCGGCTGGCTGAGCCGGCAGAGCGCCCACACCGACAACCGCCAGGACGCCCTGGCCCACTGGATCAACCTCTACAACGCCTTCACGATCCAGGCGGTGCTGCAGCGCTATCCGATCGCCTCGATCCGCCCCCAGCTGCTGGGGGTGCCGAACTGGCTGGGCTTTCTGCGCTTCTTCTCCCGGCGCGAGCACCGGCTCGGGGAGCGGCCCTACAGCCTGGGCGAGATCGAGAACGCCATCCTGCGTCCGCTCGGCGATCCCCGCATTCACTTCGCGATCGTGTGCGCCTCGATCGGCTGCCCGCTGCTGCGCAACGAGGCCTACCGGCCCGAGCAGGTGGAGATTCAGCTGGAGGAGGATGCCCGCCGGTTCATCAACAACCCCGCCAAGGTGCGCTATGACGCCGCCACCAACGTGCTGCACTGCAGCCCGATCTTCCGCTGGTACCGGGCCGATTTCGAGGCCGTGGCGCCATCGCTGGCGGCCTACATCCGGCCCCGCCTCACCACCGGCCCTGCCGCTGGGCTGAGCGGGTCCAGCCAGCCGGAACCGGCCCTGCGCTTTCAGCCCTACGACTGGAGCCTCAATCAGCAGTCGCCTCAGCGCACATCGGGGTAGAGGCGGCGCAGGCGCCGGGGGGACACCCCCAGACCCCAGAGCACACCGATCCAGACGTAGAGCGCCGTGGCCTTCCACGGGCCCCACTGGCGCACCCGCCGGTCGGAGCTGACCACCACCCGCTGGATCAGCTGGAGGCGGCCCAGCTTCACCAGCCGCAGGCAGAGGTCGCCGTCCTCCAGCAGCGGCAGCTCGGCGTTGAAGCCGCCGCAGCGCTCGAAGCTGCTGCGCCGGATCACCATCGCCTGATCGCCGAACAACAGCCGCAGGCCGCGCACGAACAGGTGGGGACGGAACAGCAACGGGGCCAGGGAGGTCTTGACGGCATTGAGGCCCGAGATCAGCCAGCGGGTGTTGCTGTCGCCACCCATCAGCGACACGAAGCCGGCGCCGGCCACCCCGGGATCGGCCAGCACCCGCGCCGCCACCGCCACCAGGTCGTCGGGCACGAGAGTGTCGGCGTGCAGGAAGCAGAGCAGTTCGCCCCGGGCCCGGGCCGCACCGGCATTCATCTGCGCCGCCCGCCCCCTCACCGCTGAGCGGATCACGGTGGCGCCGGCAACGGAGGCGATGGCCGTGGTGTGGTCGCTGCTGCCGCCATCCACCACCAGCACCTCCAGCGCCGGCGGCTCGAGCACGCTGAGTTGGCGCAGCGTGCGGCCCAGGTACACCTCCTCATTCAAGGTGGGAATGATGATCGAAAGCGCAGGCGCTGCCGGCGGTGGGGCTGGCGGCGCGGGCGTCACCAGGGCAGCTCCTCGCCGTTGGCGTGGCGGAACCGCCCGCTGGTCTCCAGGGAGAGCTCATCGATACGCTGCAGCAGGCCGCGCACGGAGGTTTCGGGGCTGATGCCCGAGGGGGTGAAGCCGGTCATGCGCGTGCTCACCATGCCCGGATGCAGGATCGCCACGGCGATGCCGCGGGGCGCCAGGTCGATCGCCAGCGACTTGCCGGCCATGCACAGGGCCGTTTTCGACATCCGGTAGCCGTAGTAGCCGCCGGAGCCGTTGTCGCCGATCGAGCCCATGCGACTGGTGATCAGCACCAGCCTGGAGCCGGGGTGCAGCAGGGGCAGCAGGGCGCGGCTGAGCAGCAGCGGCGCCACCGCGTTCACCTCGAACTGGCGGCGCAGGGCGTCGGCTTCCACACTCTCGAGGCTGTCGGCCTCCAGCCGGCCGGCGTTGTGGATCAGCACGTCGAGGCTCAGATCCCCCAGCCGCCGGCGCAGCTCCTCGCCGGCGCCGGGGTCGGTGAGGTCGAGGCCGGCCTCGATCCGCACACCCAGCTGCTCCAGCTCCGGCGAGGGCGTGCGGCACACGGCCACCACCGCCTCGCCGCGGGCCTGCAGCTGGCGGCAGAACTCCAGGCCGATGCCGCGGTTGGCGCCGGTGATCAGAACGGTGCTCATGGGCTGGGGCTGGGGATGGGGATGGGGGTGAAGCTCACAGGTTCGTACTTGGCGATGGATACCGTCCAGGTCCGTGACGCCAGGCCCTGCAGCCGCCGCAGCGCCGCCTCGGTATCGCCCTCGGCGATCCACTCCGCCTTGAGCGCAGGCAGCTGCTCGTTCATCAGCTCCATCGGCATCACCACCAGCAGCAGGCTGGCGCCGCCCGCGGCCCGCCGCAGGGCTCCCTCCTCACTGCGCTGCCACACGCGCAACAGCAGCTCGAGGGCCAGGGCACGGCCGTCCTCCCCGGGATCCTCGCCGCCCCCGTCCGCGGCACCGCATGATTTGCCCGCCAGCGGCAGGGCCCGCTTGCCGTTCTGCTCCAGGAAGGCCAGGGCGATCAGATAGGGCGCTTCGGCCATGGAGACACCAACAGACACCTCCCCACCCTGACCCATTGCCCGGAAGCGATGTTGTCCCCATTTGCGGGTAGACGGCTGGAAGCGGAGGTCCATAGGGTGTCTTCGACCAATTCGAGAGGATCCGATCCCACAGGATTCGATCGAAAAGGACAGATTCAAGAGGCCAATCAACTGGTTGATCCAGCTGGGCACGGCGAATGAGAAAACCCTTGACACGATGCAACTCCCCGTGGGTCGCTCTTGCCATGCAATCTCTTCATTGTTTCTGATGAGTAACGTTTCTGGTGACAACATGTCCACTGACAATTCGGACAGCATCCCCGCCAAGCTTGAGGGCTACCGCGCTTCACTGGCTGTTGCTCGCGACAATGGTGAACTGGCCATGGCACGCAAGCTGGAACAGCAGATCACGGAGTTGCTGGAGTTTCAGGGGCGTCATCCTGAGATTTCGGAAGCACCCTCTGC
>JAWOBH010000050.1:0-5308 GCA_046498125.1 Prochlorococcaceae cyanobacterium
GAGCGGCGGGCGGAGCAGGGACCGCTGCAGGGCCTCAAGAACACCCTGGGCAGCCTCAAGGATGAGCTGTTCGCCGACGACGACGACTGGGACGACTGGAGCCGCCCCGGACGCGACCCCTGGGCCAGTGGACCGCCCCGCTCGCCCGGCGCCTACGGGGCGGAGGATCGCTACGGGGCCGACAGCGGCTACGCGCCAGCGCGCTACGAGGCCGGGGGCTACGAGGCCGACCGCTACGAACCCGACCGCTACGAACCCCTGCGACCCGAGCGGGACCGTGACGTGCGTGATCGTTACGCCCCCGACCCCTACGAGCAGAGCGGCTACGACCGCAACCGTTACGAGCGCGGTGGCTACGGCCGCGAGGGGTACGACCTGGATCGCAGTGACGCCTCGGCTCGCCGCAGCCCCGCGGAGGCAGCTCTGCCCCCCACCCCGGCCGGGCCGGATCAACCGGCGCGACGGCTGCGCTCCCGGGTGCCCGATGACGATCCCTGGGGCGACAGCAGGCTGCCGTGAGCTCCCGCACCGTCGCTGCCGGCGAGCCCGCGATCGACCACTGGGCGGTGCTGGGCCTGGATCCGGGCGCCGACGCCGCTGACCTCAAGCGGGCCTTCCGTCAGCAGGCCCGGCGCTGGCATCCCGACCTCAACGGCAACGACCCCGTCGCCGAGGAGCGCTTCAAGCAGGTCAACGAGGCCTATGCGGTGCTCTCCGATCCGCGCCGGCGGCAGGCCTGGGAGCGGGGGGAACCGGAACCCGGCGTGGGCGGCCAGGCGGGGTCCCGGGATCCCTTCGCCAGCGGCTTCCCCAGCTTCGAGGCCTATCTGGAGGTGCTGTTCGGTGGCCGGCGCCGGGAGCGCGGGACCGACCGTGACGCCGTTGAGCGTCACGACACCGACCGTGATCAGGCCCACCGGGCGGCGGCACCCACCGGGGACGATCCCGCGGCAGCAGAGCCAGGGCCCGGTGGCAGGGTGACCGCCGCGGCTCCCGCGCCGCTCCCGGTGACGGCGTCGGCGGACAGCGAAACCATCGTGGAGCTCACCCCCGAGCAGGCCCTTGAGGGTGAGCGGGTGGAGCTCGTGCTCGCCGACGGCACCGTGGTGGAGGTGTGGACCCCACCCCTGGCCGGCGATGGCTGGCGGTTGCGGCTGGCGGGGGTGACTCCGGGGGGAGGGGATCACTTTCTGCAGCTGCGGGTGCGCACCGTCGAGGGCCTGCGGGTGGAGGGCCTGCGGGTGCTCTTCCAGCTGCCCCTCACTCCCGCCGAGGCCGTGCTCGGCTGCCGCGTGGTGGTGCCCACCCTGCGCGGACCGGTGCAGCTCACCGTGCCGCCCGGTTCCTCCAGTGGCCGGCTGCTGCGCCTGCGGGGCCGTGGCCTGGAGTGGGGTGAGCTGCGGGGGGACCAGCTGGTGGAGGTGCGGATCATGGTGCCGGAGCAGCCGGGGGATGCGGAGCTGGCCCTCTACCGCCGGCTGCTGGAGCTGGCCGAGGACGAATGACACACTGAGGTGCCGCCCGCACAGCTGTCTGGATCCATGTCCGTGCATGTGCTCCTCTTCGATGCCGGCTCCGATCAGGAGGGCATCCATTCCCTCGAGATCAATGGCCGCACCGTCGTGCTGCTGTTCGAGGACAGCGATGACGCCGAGCGCTATGCCGGCCTGCTGGAAGCCCAGGACTTTCCGGTACCGACCGTCGAGCGCCTGGATCGCCGGGAGATGGAGGAGTTCTGCAGCCAGGCCGGCTACGAGGCCCGTTTCGTGCCCTCCGGTTTCGTGCCCGAGAATCCCGAGGATCGGCTGCTGATCGCTCCTCCCGAGCGCAACATGGACGTGTCCTCCTGGCAGGAGGCCGCCGAGGCCGTGCCCGAGCCCGGGACCAGCGCCGTCGACGCTGATCTGGAGGCCTTCCGCCGGCAGCTCGAGGGTCTGCTGTGACGGCCGTGGACCGTGGCCATCTGCTCACCGAGCAGGCCAACCCGCTCAGCACCAACCTCGACCAGCTGACCACCGAGCAGCTGGTGGACCTGTTCTGCCGCAACGATCTGGAGCCCCAGCGGGCCGTGGCCGCCGCCGCGCCCGCCCTGGCGGCGGCGGTGGACGCCATCGCCGCACGTCTGGCCGCCGGCGGGCGGCTGTTCTATCTGGGTGCCGGCACCTCCGGGCGGCTGGGGGTGCTTGATGCCGCCGAGTGCCCGCCCACCTTCTGCACGCCGCCGGAGCTGGTGCAGGCGGTGCTGGCCGGCGGGGCGCCGGCGCTGCTGCGCAGCTCCGAGGGGCTGGAGGATCTCCAGGAGGCCGGCCGCCACGACCTGGAGGAGCGGGGCTTCAGCGCCGCCGACTGCCTGGTGGGGATCGCCGCCGGCGGCACCACCCCCTACGTGCTCGGGGGCCTCGGCCACGCCCGCCAGCTCGGTGCTCTGGCCATCGCCCTGGCCTGCGTGCCCGGCGATCAGGTGCCGATGCCCTGCGACATCGACATCCGCCTGCTCACCGGTCCCGAACTGCTCACCGGCTCCACGCGCCTGAAGGC
This sequence comes from Prochlorococcaceae cyanobacterium, assembly GCA_046498125.1. Lineage (GTDB taxonomy): Bacteria > Cyanobacteriota > Cyanobacteriia > PCC-6307 > Cyanobiaceae > NIES-981. Next base: position 2,539 of record JAWOBH010000050.1, read on the forward strand.
GGGCACCGCCACCAAGATGGCCCTCAACGTCCTCTCCACCGGCGTGATGGTGCGCCTGGGCAAGGCGTACGGCAACCGCATGGTGGATGTGGCCGTGACCAACAGCAAGCTCGAGGATCGGGCCCTGCGCATCCTGCGGGATCTGGCCGGCCTGGAGCGCGCTGAGGGCGCCGCCCTGCTGGAGCGGGCCGGCGGTTCGGTGAAGCTGGCCCTGCTGATGGCTGCCACCGGCCTGGCGCCGGCCGCGGCCCAAGCCTGCCTGGAACGGCAGGGCATGGATCTGCGCCGGGCCCTGGCGGCCCGCGGGGCGACCCTCAGCCCTCGCCTGTGAGCGCTCCCCAGTAGGGGGCCGTGAACAGATCCACACGCCGGCGGGTGGGTGGCGGTACCTGCTCCTTCGGGGTCATCAGGGCATGGCGCAGGGCCCGGTGCGAGCCGCTGCCGGGCCGCTGGGCGCCGACGCGCTCGGCCGCCACGCGCACGATCTCCTGGGCCAGGCTGGCGTTGGCGCGCAGGTTGTCGAGCACCAGCTCCACGCTCACCGAGGCGTGCTCCTGGTGCCAGCAGTCGTAGTCGGTGACCATCGCCAGGGTGGCGTAGGCCATCTCCGCCTCCCGGGCCAGCCGGGCCTCGGTGTGGTTGGTCATGCCGATCACGCCGCAGCCCCAGCTGCGGTAGAGCTCGGATTCGGCCCGGGTTGAGAAGGCCGGCCCCTCCATGCACAGGTAGGTGCCTCCCCGGTGCAGCTGGCGGCCCGCCGGCATCAGGCTCTCGCCCACGTCGGCCAGCAGCCGGCTGAGGGCGGGGCAGAAGGGGTCGGCATGGGTGACGTGGGCCACCACGCCGTCGCCGAAGAAGGTGAGCGGCCGCTGGTGGGTGCGATCGATGAACTGATCCGGCACCATCATGTCGAGGGGCCTGAACTGCTCCTGCAGCGAGCCCACCGCCGACACCGACAGGATCCAGCGCACTCCCAGGCTGCGCAGGGCCCAGAGGTTGGCCCGGTAGGGCACCTCACTGGGGGTGTAGCTGTGGTGGCGGCCATGGCGGGCCAGGAACACCACCTCCAGCTCACCGATGCGCCCCAGGCGCAGGGCATCGGAGGGCGTGCCGAAGGGGGTGTCCACGGTCACCTCGCGCACGTCCTCGAGACCGTCCATGGCGTACAGGCCGCTGCCGCCGAGCACCCCCAGCCGGGCCTGCTCGAGATTGAGGCCGGAAGCGGCGCTGGGCTGGTCGGTGGTCATGGTGCGGAGCTGGTGGTGCAGGGGCTCATGGGGCGACGTGGCGGGCTGCCTGGAGGGGGCCTCCATTTTCAGCACGGCCCCATACAGTCGACCTTTCTCCCCCCAACGCCATGACCCGTGCCGTGATGGACACCGACGCCGGCCGGATCGAACTGGAGCTGTTCGAATCCGACGCGCCCAACACCGTGGCCAATTTCGTGAAGCTGGCCAAGGACGGCTTCTACGACGGCCTGGCCTTCCATCGCGTCATCCCCGGTTTCATGGCCCAGGGGGGCTGCCCCAACAGCCGGGAGGGAGCTCCCGGCATGGCCGGCACCGGTGGTCCGGGCTACACGATCGACTGTGAGATCAACGGCCAGAAGCACAAGGCCGGCACCCTGGCGATGGCCCATGCCGGCCGCAACACCGGTGGCTCCCAGTTCTACATCTGCCATGGCGCCCAGCCCCACCTCGATGGCGTGCACACCGTGTTCGGCCATACCGGCAACATGGACGTGGTGCTGGCCCTCAAGACCGGCAGCCGCATCACCAAGGTGACGATCGAGGACTGAACCTCAGCGCCACACCACCAGCACCCCGGCATCGAGCCGGGGGCCCTGACCACTGGGCTGCAGCAGCTCTGCCAACGGCCGCTGCTGGGCCTCCAGGGAGGCGGTGGGGTGGTTGATGCGCTGGGGTTCCGGGCTCAGCAGCAGTCCCACCCGGCAGCAGCCCGGCGTGGTGGCCAGCAGCTCGAGGGCACGGCGCAGCAGCGGCGGGTCCAGGGAGGCCCCCTGGCCGCTGCTCAGCAGCAGGGCCAGCTGGGGCTGGTTGAGCAGGGCCAGCAGGCGGGGATCCTCTTCCGGCTCGGCCAGCAGCCCATGCTCCAGGGCCCAGGCCTGCAGCCGCTCCACCAGGTCCACCGCCGGGCCGGCCTCGGGGTGTCCCTGCCAGGCCACCACGGCGGTGGGGCCGGCCACCGGGCAGGTGGGTCCCTCCCCCATCAGGTGGCCCAGCTTGCTGCGCTTCACGGCCAGGTAGGCGGCGTTGTGGACGCCGGGATCCATCACCAGCGGCACCCGGTCCACCACCTGCAGGCCGTAGCCGCCCAGCCCGGCGATCTTGCGGGGATTGTTGGTGATCAACCGCAGACGCTGCACCCCCAGGTCGCTGAGGATCTGGGCGCCCACCCCGTAGTTGCGCAGATCGGCCGGAAAGCCCAGCCGCTCGTTGGCCTCCACCGTGTCCAGGCCGCTGTCCTGGAGGGAATAGGCGCGCAGCTTGTTGATCAGGCCGATGCCGCGGCCCTCCTGGCGCAGATACACCACCACCCCCTCGCCGGCGGCCTCGATCATGCGCAGGGCCGCCTCCAGCTGGGGCCGTGTATTTCCGGAGCGATGCCGGTGATCCGGAGGTGGTGAAACGGTGGGTGCGTGATCTCGACTTGAAGACTGTCTTTCCTCTCGTGGCTGTCGTGAATGGGAAGATGGTGGGAGAAGCGACGCTCCACTTCGGGGAGCATTTTCATCGTCACCTGGCCTGGG
>JAWOBH010000081.1:0-3864 GCA_046498125.1 Prochlorococcaceae cyanobacterium
CATCGAGGCCGCCCGCCTGGCCGGCGTGCCGGCGCCGGTGGTGCTGCGCGCCCGCCAGGTGCTGGGCCGCATCGAGGCCAACAGCCAGATCAGCCTCGGTCAGCCCGGCGACGGCGATTCAGGGGACGGGGCGCTCGCCGCCTGAAGCCAGCCGGAGCGCAGCAGGGCGTTGCAGGCCGCGGCCACCAGACCGGCTCCGCCCTTGGAACCCTGCAGCCGGATGTGGACCAGGCCACTCGCAGCCAGGCGGCGCTTGCTCTGCTCCACCCCCACGAACCCCACCGGCATGCCGATCACCAGGGCCGGCGCCGGCAGTGCCCCGCCAGGCGCTGGGGCCGCCACCCGCGCCAGCAGCTCCTCCAGGGCGGTGGGGGCACTGCCGATCAGCACCACCGGCGCAGCGGCAGCCGCCCCAGAGCCGCCACCGGGGCCGCCGCCGCCCAGCTCATTCAGTTCAGCGAGGGCCGCCGCCATGCCGGCCGCCGCCCGCGTGGAGCCCGCCGGCGCCTGCGCCGGGGCCCACTCCAGGGCACACACCACCCGGTTGGCGAAGGTGCGGCTCGCCATCGGCGCCACCGCCGCCGCCGCCATGGCCGTGTCGGTGAGGATCGGCGCGCCGGCCCGCAGCGCCGCCACCCCGGCCGCGCAGGCCCCCGCGCTGAAATGCAGCTGGCCGCTGATCGCCGGATCGCCGCTGCTGTGGATGCAGCGCTCGAGCACGTCGCGCTCCTGCGGATCCCACCCCGCCAGCAGCGCCGCCAGCTGCGGATCGGCCGCCGCCCGCTGCGCCAGCAGCGCCCGGATCAGGGCGATGCTCTCGCTGAAGATCGGATGGTCAAAGGGAGCGTCCACGCGGGCCTGGAACTGGAAGGGGAGGGCGACCAGCTTCCCCTGGTCTGGCTTCGGATCCCTGTTCGGCCTGATCCTGAACTGTCGGGCCTGATCGGCTGCCTGCAGGGGACGGCACCCAGGCGCGGGCTGCTCAGCAGGCTGCTGGAGGGGATCGCCCAGGGCTCCTGGCGGGGCCAGATCAGCAGCGTCAGCCTGATGCGGCTGCTCTAGGGATCGCTCAGCCAGGGCCACGAGGCCCAGGCCCTGCGCTACCGCCAGGTCTTCGCCGACCTCCAGGCCTGGCAGGTGGTGGCTGCGGATGGCGCCGTGGCCGAGGCTGCCGCCCGCCTGCGCCGGGGGCCGCCGGCATCGGGGGGTCTCAGCACCATGGCCGCCCTGGAGCTGGCCTGCGCCATCAGCGCCGGAGCGGCGCTGATGCTGAGCAACGATGGACAGCTGCTCCAGCGCCGGCCTCCGCTGGACTCCATCGCCCTGCCCATCCTCTCGGCCCTGGCCTGATGCCCATCCACCTGATCTGGGGCGACGACGAGGCCGCCCGCACCCGGGCGCTGGATGCCCTGATCGCCGAGCTGGTGGATCCGGCCTGGGCGGCGATCAACCTCAGCCGCCTGGACGGCAACGACCCGGAGCAGGCGGACCGGGCCCTGGAGGAGGCGCGCACGCCGCCCTTCGGGGCCGGCGCCCGGGTGGTGGCGCTGCAGCGCAGTCCCTTCTGCAACCAGTGCCCCGCCGAGCTGGCCGACAGGCTGGAGGCGGCCCTGGAGCTGATTCCGCCCAGCTGCCACCTGCTGCTGATCAACCCGGCCAAGCCCGACGGCCGCCTGCGCACCACCAAGGCCCTGCAGAAGCTGGTCAAGGCCGGCCTGGCCAGCGAGCACAGCTTCTCGCTGCCGGCGGCGTGGGACGGCGCTGGCCAGGTGGAGCTGGTGGCCCGCACCGCCCGGGAGCTGGGGCTGCGGCTGGAGCCGGCGGCGGCCGAGGCCCTCTCCGCCGCCGTCGGCAACGACAGCGCGCGGCTGGCCGGAGAACTGGAGAAACTCAGCCTCTTCGCCGGCGGCGCGATCACCCTGGCGGCGGTGCGGGCCCTGGTGGGCGGCCACAGCACCACGGCCCTGGCGGTGGGCGATGCCCTGCTGGCCGGCCAGGCCGCCGAGGCCATCGCCCTGGTGGACGACCTGCTTGCGGCCGGGGAGCCGGCGCTGCGCATCGTGGCCACCCTCAGCGGGCAGATCCGCGGCTGGCTGTGGGTGGCCCTGCTCGATCGCCAGGGCGAGCAGGACGTGGCCGCCATCGCCAAGGCGGCCGGCATCGCCAACCCCAAGCGCATCTACGTGCTGCGCCGTCAGATCCGCGGCCGCAGCCCCGATCACTTGCTGCAGCTGCTGGGCCAGCTGCTGGAGGTGGAAGCCGACCTCAAGCGCGGCGCCGAAGCCGGGGCTGCCTTCCGCGACGGCTTCCTGCTTGGCGCCGCCAATCCCCTGGGCACCGCCGCCACCGACTGAGGGCAGAGCCTGAGGGCAGATAATCGCAACGATCGATGTGCGGACCGCGTGGGGCGGCCGCGGTGCCATGGCCCTGCTGGTTCAGAAGTTCGGGGGCACCTCGGTGGCCGACGTGGAGCGCATCCAGGCGGTGGCCCAGCGGGTGGCCCGCTGCCGCGAGGACGGCCATGAGCTGGTGATCGTGGTGTCGGCCATGGGCCACACCACCGATGAGCTCACCGGCCTGGCGCGGGCACTCTGCAGCGAGCCGCCCCAGCGCGAGATGGACATGCTGCTCTCCACCGGCGAGCAGGTGTCGATCGCCCTGCTGTCGATGGCCCTGCATGCCCTGGGGGTTCCGGCGGTGTCGATGACCGGCACCCAGGCCGGCATCGTCACCGAGTCGGCCCACGGCCGGGCCCGCATCCTGGAGATCCGCACCGAGCGGCTGCGGCGGCTGCTGGATGAGGGCCAGGTGGTGGTGGTGGCCGGCTTCCAGGGCACCAGCAGCGGCGCCGCCGGCACCCCCGAGATCACCACCCTGGGCCGGGGAGGCTCCGACACCTCGGCGGTGGCCCTGGCGGCGGCCCTCGGGGCCGAGGCCTGCGAGATCTACACCGATGTGCCGGGGGTGCTCACCACCGACCCGCGCAAGGTGGCCGATGCCCAGTTCCTGGACACGGTGACCTGCGACGAGATGCTTGAGCTGGCCAGCCTGGGCGCCGCCGTGCTGCATCCGCGGGCGGTGGAGATCGCCCGCAACTACGGCGTGCCACTGGTGGTGCGCTCCAGCTGGAGCGACGCCCCCGGCACCCAGCTCACCAGCGGCAGCCCCCAGCCGATCGGCAGCGGCGGGCTGGAGCTGGGCAAACCCGTGGACGGTGCCCAGCTGGAAACCCAGCAGGGGGTGGTGGCCCTCTCCCATGTGCCAGACCGGCCCGGGGTGGCCGCCCAGCTGTTCGAGGCCCTGGGCGCCGCCGGCCTGAACGTGGACCTGATCGTGCAGGCCACCCACGAGGGCAGCCAGGGCAGCGGCTACACCAACGACATCGCCTTCACCCTGCCGGAAACCGACCTCGACCAGGCCCAGCTGGTATGCCGCGCGGTGCTCGGGGCCATGGGCGCCCCCCTACTGGAAGACGGGGCCGATGTCGGCGGCGATGAAACCAGCACAGGCAGCGGCGCTGGGGCAGGACTGGCGGCCCGGCTGCGGGGCGAAGGCGGTCTGGCCAAGCTCAGCATCTCGGGCGCCGGAATCATGGGCCGGCCCGGAGTGGCAGCCCGCCTGTTCGACACCCTGGCCCGCTGCGGCGTCAACCTGCGCCTGATTGCCACCAGCGAGGTGAAGGTGAGCTGCCTGGTGGCCGGTGAGGAGGGCCAGCGGGCCCTGCGGGCGGCCGCCGAGGCCTTCGAGCTGCACGAGGGCCAGGTGCACCAGAACCCAGAGCTGTGCCGCCTGGAGGCCCCGCCGGTGCGCGGCGTGGCCCTCGACCGCGACCAGGCCCAGGTGTCCGTGCGCCGGGTGCCGGAC